>JAUMWV010000064.1 GCA_030529455.1 Propionibacteriaceae bacterium
GCACGAAACTGTCCGCCACGGCCGCGGCCAGCCGCACCGGGGCCGGGCCTTGCTGCTCCCCGAAGGCGTCGTGGGAATGCCCGATCAGCCGCCGCCAGGAGTCTTCGACCCCGAAGATGATCGCGTAGGGAAGCAGCGGCTCGTACAGCTTGACGACGTCCCCCTGCGCCGGGGCGTCCAGGGCGTTCTGCAGCCAGGCGATGCGGTTGGCCTCGGCCATGGTGACGAACTGCCGCAGGCCCATCAGGTGGTGACGCAGCTGCTTACCCTTGGGGGTCAGGCCGCCGTAGGTTGGCAGGTAGTGCACCGCCGCGATCAGCAGCAGCACGCCCAATATGCCCGCGCCCAGGAAGTACCAGCCGAGTCCCGCGAGGCCAAGCACGGCCTGCACTACGCCGAGGCCGATCAGCAGCACCATGCCGAGGATCAGCATCGGCCCTCCGATGCCCAGCCTGTGCCGCAGCCAGAGGCCGTCGAGGTAGTCCCGCCGCAGGACGGCGGCCCGCGCCGGGTCGTATCCGCCGTGCAGCCGCTCCAGCGCGCGCTCAAGGTCCGGGCCACCGAACAGCGCCGCCGTGATGTTCTTCAGCCGGGGCGAGTCGAACGCGGGCACCGTCTTCCAGCTCAGCGCCAGCGCCTTCCCAAGCCTGCGCTGCTCCGCGGCCGAAATGCGGTCCCTGTCCTGGCCCGGCGCCTGCCCCTGGTCCCTGCGGTCGTGGATCGTGGCGTTGCCGCGCAGCACCAGCCAGGTCAGGTGGGCGGCCGGGCCCCGCTCTGGGCGCCCGAGGAAGTCCGCGGCCGCGATCGGGCTGATTCCCTCCGGCGGCCGGTACTCGGTGACCACCGCCACGTCGCTGCTTTTCACGTCCCGCACCAGCGCCCGCATCACCAGGGACACCAGCAGGGACACCGCCCCGACCCCCACCAGGCTGGCGATCCCCCACCAGCCCCAGGACGCCGCCTTCAGCTGCGGCAGCGGGTCGCTCACGGTGCCCGGCTGGAAACCGACCGCCAGCGTCACGTTCTCCCGGGGCCCGATGCCCTTCCGGGAGACGACGAAGGCGTTACCCTCCCGGGTCAGCTCACACCTCAGCCTGGAACCGGCCGGGCCGTAGTAGCAGGCCGAGGTGCCGTCCAGCTTGGCGGCCAGGTCATCGCCGATCTCCAGCCGGGCGCTGAACCTCCGGAACCCGTTGGACCACTCGAGCCCGTTGGTGTTGAGGTAGAGCTCCTGCTTGTCCCCGGCCGCCACCATCGCGTTCGCCATCCGATAGCGCAGGACGAAGGTGTGGCGTCCCGACAGCCGCTTGCCCGGGTCGCCGATGCGGTATTCCACGACACCGTTGCGGCGCGTCGTCACCGAGACCGGGTAGCGCGACCCGTCCCCGGACTCGGCGGTGAGTGCGCTCAGGCCGAGGCTGGCACCCGCGTAATTCTGGACCAGCGAACGGATGATCCCCCGCTCCCGGCGCAGGTCCACGACGATGGTCTCGGTCACCTCCAGGCCAACCTGGTGTGCCGACGCGAACGTGGTATAGGTCGCGTCGAAGGATTCCATGTCCGCGCTGGTCTTGCCCGGCCGCGCCAAAACCGCGATCACGAAGAGGGTCAACCCGACCGCGGCCAGCCAGCAGATCGGGTAGATGATCCAACGCCGCCAGTACCTGAACATCTAGCCACGCACCCGCGGCACGAGCGGCAGGCTGAGCACACCGGCGGTCTGCACCCCGAGGCCCTCGGCGGCGAGCGCGACCCAGTCCTCCCCGGTGGCCGGGATGCGGATCCCCGCGCCAGACAGGGAGTCGCTGTTGCGGGACGGACGCAGCCGCTCCAGGACGCCCAGGACCCCGATGTGGCGCAGCCTGATCTCGTCCCGGTCGAGCTGGGCCAGTTCGCAGGCGCGCTGGATGGCCAGGTCCATGCCGCCGAGCCCATCGATGAGCCCGCGTTCGGCCGCATCTGCCCCGGTCCAGACCCGTCCCCGGGCCAGCGGTTCCAGCTCTTCCAGGCTCATGCCCCGGTCGGCGGCGGCCTTGGCTGTGAAGTCGGCGTAGATCCGGTCGAGTTCGGCGTTGAGCACGTCCCACTCCTCCTGGGTGAACTCCCGGCCCGCATCGGACATCCCGGCGCGACCACCGATGTCGACCGCCTCCCGCTTCAGCCCGATCTTGTCGTACAGCCCCCTCAGCACCATCTTTCCCGCCAGCACGCCGATCGACCCGGTGAGGGTGGTCGGCTGGGCGAAGACCTCGTTCGCGGCCATCGACACGAAATAGCCGCCCGAGGCCGCCACGTTGCCCATCGCCGCGACCACCGGGCGCCCGCTCTCGCGGAACTTCACCACCGCCCGGCGGATCGCGTCGGAGGCGATGTAGGAACCCCCAGGGGAATCGACCCGCAGGACGAGGGCCTTGACCTGTTCGTCCCGTTCAGCGGCCCTGATGTGGTCGCACACATCGTCGGAACCGGCCGACTGCGACATCGGTGTCGCCCGGCCCCGCCCGTAGACGATCGCGCCGCGCACGTCGACGACGGCGATCGCGGGGCGGCGCGACTCCAGCACGGATTCCGGGATTCGCCACAGGTCGAGGTAGCGGTGCACGAACACCTGGTGCGACGGCTCGGTGCCCCACTGCTCGTGGGCCGCGGCATAGACCTGGTCGCGGTAGCCAACCCGGTCGACAAAGCCCGCGTCGAGGGCCTGCTGGGCGGTGAGCGGAGAAGAGTTGACCGCGTCCCAGACCTCGTGGGTGCCGAGCCCCCGGCTAGCGGCGATCGCCTCGACCGCAGAGTCCATGAGGGACTGCCCGATCCGGTGCATCATCTCGCGGTTGGCGTCGCTGACCTCGTCGGCGGCGAACCGGTCGGCGGCGGTCTTGTACTCGTGCCGCTTGCCGAACTGGGCCTGGATACCCAGCTTGGCCAGGGTCTGCTTGAGCAGCGTGATGTCGAGGTGGAGGCCGCCGATCGACAGCGTCCCCGAGGGCTGCATCCAGACTGCGGAGGCCGCGGACGCCAGCCGGTAGCCGAACACGGCAGAGCTGAACTCACCGAAGCTCGCGGCGAACGCGACCGTCGGCTTGTGCCGCCCGAACTCCGCGATGAGCTGGGCGAGCTCGTCGGCCTCCGCCGGGGCGATGGGGGCGGCGCCGAGCGTCACGATCAGGCCCTTCACCCGGTCGTGGGACGCGGCCCGGCTCAGGCCGTCCCGGATCGCATGCATGGTCGGCGTGTTCATCGCCTTCAGCGCCGAGATCGGGTTGTCGGCCGGTGTCGCCAGCACGCCCCTGGACAGGTCGAGCTCAAGGACGACCGGTGTCGAGCTCCGCGGGCAGAGATTCTTCAGCAGCGTTGCGAGATCCATCCCTCAACTCTATGCGGGTCCGGATACGTTCCCGGAGCCACCTGGGAGAAATCGGGCGCAGCCGGTGCCGGTGGCGCTCATGCACGAGCAGGTATCCCCCGGCGATGAGGCAGGTCAGCGCCGTGGCGATGGACCCGGCCAGCAGCGTCCAGCGGGCACCCCAGGCGTCGCCGATCCAGCCGATCAGCGGGGCGCCGATCGGGGTCCCGCCCAGGAAGATCGCCATGTAGACGGCCATGACCCGCCCGCGGTACTCCGGCTCCGTCGACAACTGCACCATGGAGTTGGCCGAGGGCAGCACCGTCATGGCGGTGAGCCCGACCGGCACCAGCAACGCGGCGTAGACCGGATAGCTCGGGGCGAAGGCCAGCAGCGCGCTGAACCCGCTGAATCCCGCCAGCGAGCCCAGCAGCACCCGCAGCCTCGGCTTGGTGCGCCGCGCCGCGAGCAGAGCCGCGGCCAGGGAACCGATGGCCATGACCGAGCCCAGCAGCCCGTAGGCCTCTGCCCCCTTCCCGAAGATCTGGGTCGCCATGAGCGCGTTGGTGATCGGGAAGTTCAGCCCGAAGGTGCCGAGCATGAACACGATGAACATGACGAGCAAGATGTCTGGGCGGCGCCCCACGTAGGCCAGGCCGTCCCGGACCGCGCGTTCGCGGGGGGCGACCGGCGTCCGATCGAGGTCCGCGGTGCGCATCGCCAGCAGCGCCCCGATCACCGCCGCGTAGGTGAGGGCATTGATGGCCAGGACCGGGGCGATCCCGAAGGCGCCGATGAGGACCCCGGCGACGCCTGGGCCGACGAGCCGGGCCGCGTTGAAGGACGCGGAATTGAGCCCGATCGCGTTCGGCAACAGCTCCGGGGAGACCATCTCGGAGACGAAGGCCTGGCGGGCGGGGTTGTCGAAGGAGAGGATCGTCCCGAAGGCCCCGGCCAGGATGAAGACGTGCCACAGCCGCACGGCCCCCGTGACGACGAGGGTGAACAACACGATCGTGGACGCCGCGGCCGCGCTCTGGGTGACCAGCAGGACCCGGCGCTTGTCGAAGCGGTCCGCGAACGCTCCCGCCAGCGGCGCGCACAGCGCCACCGGCAGGAACTGGAGCCCGGCGACCAGCCCGAGGGCCGAGGCCGAACCGCTAGTCAGTTCCGTCAGCACCAGCCAGTCCTGGGCGACCATGGCCATCCAGCCGCCGATGTTGCTCACCAGGGCCCCGGCCGCGAACAGCCGGTAGTTGCGCACGCGAAGGCTCGCGAACATGGGCTGGCGTTCGGCGGTCACGACCTGGCCACCTCCATCAGCAGCGGCGCCAGGTCGCGCAGCCGCGCCAGCGCCTCGGCGTCCAGCCCCTCCAGCAGCCCGACCATCCAGCAGTCGCGGTCGGCGATCGCGCGCCGGATGGTCTCATGGCCAGCGGCGGTGAGCGCGACCAGGACCTGCCGTCCGTCGGCGGGGCTCGCCTGCTTGGTGACCAGGCCCCGCTCGACCAGGCAGTTGACGGTGCGGGTCATCGAGGGCGCGCTCACCCGGTCGGCGGAGGCGAGCTCGCCGACGGTGCACGGGGCCGCCCGCAGGCGGCTGAGCACGCTGGCCTGGTGCGGGGCGATCTCGCGGGTCCCCTCGAAGCGCACGCGGCGGCTGATGATCTGGCAGGCGACCCTCAGGTCGTTGGCGAGTTGCAGGAGTTCGGCATCGGACATTTTAGTTACCTCAGCTAATTAGTTTAGCTCATGATCGCCGCGTGGTGCCGCTCGTCCACATCGGGGTGGGCCTGCGGGCCGCCGCCGGAACGCCCCGGGGCCTTGCCCCACCGCCGCTCGCTAAATCCCAGCGACAAGCCGGCGCTGCGCCAGTAGACTTCCGGGCCATGCGAATAGCCAGCCGAGACCACTGTCCGTGCCTCAAGCCCCAGGCGAGTTCGACCGCCAGGGCGCTGACGCTCGCCGGGCTGACCCTCATCGACCCCCGCGGCCTCACTGGGTGGCGGCGGGCGGCCTACACCGCGGCCGTCGGCGCGGTGAGCGGCTGGGCGCTCTGGGACGAGCTCGGCCGGGACGTCCCCGACTACGCGGCGCTCGGCCTCAGCCAGACCCCCACCAGGGCGAGCCTCGCCGCCGGGGCCGCGGGCGTCGCCGTAGCGCTGACCCCGCTGGGCATCGCCGCCGACACCAAACTGACCTCCGCCCTGCGCAGGCTGCGGGTGCCCGCTCCCCGCGTCTGGCTGGCGGCCCTGACGTTTGCCGCCAGCAAGCTGGCCGACCGGCTCCCGGTCCCGGACCCTAGCTTCGCCGGTGAGGGTGAGGACGACGAGCAGCCGCTCCTGCCGCTCGACGACCGCATCCGCGACATCGCCGGGAAGATCCTGTCAGTGACCGAGGACTGGGGCGCCCCCCAGCTGCGCGCCCAGCTGGCGTCGGCCAGCCAGGTCGGCCCGGCCGAGCCCTTCGATGTCGGGCTGGCCCCGGCCGGGGACGCCCCGCTGAGCGCGGCCGACTACTACACCTTCCCCTTCGTCGGGCGCTACGACGCGGACGGCACCACCGTCGAGATCACGCTGCACGTCTCCTCCGGGCGCCTGGCGTGGATCGTCCAGGAGATCCCAGAAGGCGTGGAAACCCAGCTGACGGGCTGGCCGGACGCGGACCGGGTCGAGGTCGTCACCTACACCCACCCGGAGTGATCCCGGCCCCGCCTACCCGGCAGGGCCCCGGAACGACAAGCGGGCCACACCCAGTAAGGGTGTGGCCCGCTCACGCTGCCGGATTAGCCGGTCATGCCAGCACGGCCTCGGCGGCCTCGACCACCCGTTCCACGGTGAAGCCGAACTCCTCGAAGCACTTGGCGGCGGCGGCCGAAGCACCGAAGTGCTCGATCGAGACGCTCGCGCCCTGCGAACCCACGTACTTCGCCCAGCCCATCGCGATGCCTGCCTCGATGCTGACCCGGGCGGTGACCGTCGGCGGCAGCACCGAGTCGCGGTAGTCCGCCGGCTGCTGGTCGAACCACTCCTGGCACGGCATGGACACGACCCGGGTCGCCACGCCCTTGGCCTCCAGGACCTCCTGCGCGCCGAGCGCCAGCTGGACCTCAGAACCCGTGGCGATCAGGATGAGCCGCGGTTCGGCGCTCGCCTCGCTCAGCACGTAGGCGCCGTTGGCGACCCCGTCGGCAGAGGCGTACTTCTCGCCGCGGGGCAGCGTCGGCAGGTCCTGGCGGCTGAGCACGATCGCCGACGGCCCGTCGGCCCGGCGCAGCATCTCACCCCAGGCGACCGAGGTCTCGTTGGCGTCGGCCGGGCGGACGACGCTGAGCCCCGGGATCGCCCGGACCGCAGCCAGATGTTCGATCGGCTGATGGGTCGGGCCGTCCTCGCCGACACCGACGGAGTCGTGCGTCCACACGAACAGGCTCGGCAGACCCATGAGCGCGGCCAGGCGGACGGCGGGGCGCATGTAGTCAGAAAACACGAAGAAGGTGCCGCAGTAGGCCCGCGTCAGGCCCGACAGCACGATGCCGTTGACGATGCCGCCCATCGCGTGTTCCCGGATGCCGAAGTGCAGCGTCCGGCCAAACGGGTGGCCCGAGAACTCCTGGCTGGAACGTTCCTCCGGCAGGAAGCTCGGCTCGCCCTTCATCGTGGTGTTGTTCGACCCGGCGAGGTCGGCCGAGCCACCCCACAGCTCCGGCAGCTGGCCAGCGAGCGCGTTCAGCACCTCGCCCGAGGCGGAGCGGGTCGACTTCTTGCCCTCGGGGAAGACCGGCAGCGACAAGGTCTCGGGCAGTTTGCGGGCGCTGACCCGGTCGAACAGTTCCGCACGCTCGGGGTTGGCCGCGCGCCACGCCTCGTAGCGCTCGTCCCAGGAGGCGCGGGCGGCCCGGCCCCGCTCGGCGGCGTTGGCGCGAGCGTGTTCGACGGCGTCGGCGGGGATGGCGAAGGGCTCATCGGCGAAGCCGAGGCGCTGCTTCAGCGCGCTGATCTCGGCGGCGCCCAGTTTCGCGCCGTGCACCTGGTGGCTTCCGGCCAGGTTCGGCAGCGGCCAGCCGATCACGGTCGTCAGCCGGATGTAGCTCGGCTTGTCGGTGACCTTCTTGGCCTCCTCGATCGCCGCCCACAGCGCGTCCAGGTCCTCCCGGTAGCCGGTGCCGCCGTGGGTCCAGTCCACGTGCTGGACGTGCCACCCGTAGGACTCGTAGCGGGCGTCGACGTCCTCGGTGAACGCGATGCTGGTGTCGCCCTCGATCGTGATGTGGTTGTCGTCGTAGATCAGGATGAGGTTGCCGAGATTCTGCGTCCCCGCGAGCGAGGAGGCCTCCGAGGAGACGCCCTCCTGCAGGCAGCCGTCACCGGCGACCACGTAGACGTAGCGGTCGAAGATCGACTCGCCGAGCGGTGTCTCCGGGTCGAACAGGCCGTGTTCCTTGCGCGAAGCCATCGCCATGCCGACCGCGTTGGAGATGCCCGCCCCCAGCGGGCCGGTGGTGCATTCCACGAAATCGGTGTGCCCGTACTCGGGGTGGCCCGGGGTCTTCGCCCCCCAGGTGCGCAACGACTTGAGGTCGTCGAGTTCTAGGCCGCAGCCAGCCAGGTACAGCTGGGCGTACTGGGTCATGGAGGAGTGCCCGATCGACAGGATGAAACGGTCGCGCCCCACCCAGGCGGGGTCGTTCGGGTCGGTGTCCATCACCCGCTGGTAGAGCAGGTAGGCCAGCGGGGCCAGGGAGATCGCGGTGCCCGGGTGGCCGTTGCCCACCTTCTCTACCGCGTCGGCGGCCAGGATGCGGGCGGTGTCAACCGCGCGGTCGTCAAGTTCAGTCCAATTGGGAACTGTCACAGTCAATCGTCCTCTACGTCGAAGTTGCCCACCCAGCCTAATGCCGAGGCCCCGCACCCGGCACTCAGGGAGCCACATCGCGCAACGGATCAGCACATTTGTGCCCGCGGCGCACCGCGCCTACCACTCCGGGTCGTCCTCGTCTGGTTCGGCGGGACGCAGGAAGGCCACGGCACCCGCCGAGAGGAACGGCACCGAGACCATCGTCGGCGAGGCGGCGCTCGGGGCCTCAGCGGCTGGCTGCGGTGCCTCAGCCCCGGGGGTGACGGGCCGGACGTCGTCGCCGATGGCCGCGCGCACCGCGGCCGCGATGCCGGTCGCCGACACCTGATACTTACGGGTCTCAGCCATGGTTCACCGGAGGCTGCGCGGACCAGGGGAACACGATCCAGTCGTCGGTGCGCTTCCACACGTAGTCGGGCGACACCACGGTGTTGGATTTCGCGTAGAGGACGGCGCTGCGCACCTCGGCTCCGAACCCGCGCAACAGCTTGATGACCAGTGCGAGGGTGCGCCCCGAATCGGCAACATCGTCGACCACCAGCAGTTTCTGGTTCATGATCGAGTCGGTGTCCAGCAGGGGTGCCAGCAGGATCGGGTCGGGAAGCGTCTGGGCGATGTCGGTGTAGAACTCGACGTTGATCGCGTCGGTCAGCTTCACCCCCAGCGCATAGGTGAGGGCGCCCGCCGGGATCATGCCGCCCCGGGCGATCGCGATGATGATATTCGGCTGGAAACCCGAATCGACGACGCTTTGGGCCAGTTCTCTCGCGGCGGTGCCCAGCCCGTCCCAGGTGAGCACCTCTTTGTCGGTGTGATCGGTCGCGTCGGCGTGGTAAGCGGTCGTCATGGCGGCACTCTACCCAAGGATTCGCTGCACGATCACCAGGTCGAGCCAGCTGCCGAACTTGCGCCCCGCCTGAGGCATCCGCCCGACCTCGGAGAAGCCCAGGCTCCGGTGGAACTCGATGCTGTCGGTGTTGGCCGAATCGATGAAACCGACCATGGTGTGCACCTGCTGCCCCCGGGCGTGGTCGATCAGGGCAGCCATCAGCATCCGTCCTCCCCCGGCGCTGCGGTGCCCCTCCCGGACGTAGATGGTGTGTTCGACCGTGTGGGCATACCCGGCCTTGTCCCGGAATGAATCGTATTCGGCGTAGCCAACGACCTCTTCGTCCCGCACGAGGACCAGCACCGGGTGATCCCTGACCTCGTGCAGTTTCAGCCAGGCGGTGCGGCTCTCGAGGCTCACCGGTTCGGTGTCGTAGCTGGCGGTGGTCTGCACACCGGCTTCGTTGTAGATCTGGGCGATGGCGGCTAAATCGTCTGCCCGCGCGCGACGGATCTTGAGTGCCATGGCCGAAGTGTAGTCTCACTTGGGCTTTTGGCGCACCACCAAACCCCCGTTGGCAAGCCGGGCGCCATGCTCTTTTCCGTTTGGCGCACAATCTGGCTCAGGTCAGCTAACGTCAGTGCCATGAGCGTTGAACTACCGGCGGGAGTGATCCGCACCGAAGGCCGCGGCGGCCTCACCCGTTACCTCGTCGACACGCCGCACTGCCGGGGCGAGGTGTACGAGCTGGGAGCGACGGTGACCAGCTG
>JAUMWV010000065.1 GCA_030529455.1 Propionibacteriaceae bacterium
TACGGGCACCGGCCGTTCCGGGATTCGGAGGGGGACATCGCGATCCGGGTTGGTTCCACGGTGGTATTCATCCGGTCCACCCCCGATGCGCGCGAGATCGTGCTGTTCTCGGCGCTCGTGCACGACGTGGCTGGCCGCTCCCGGGCCGCCGAGGTGCTGAACGACCTGAATGTCGAGTCCCGGTTCGGGCGGTTCGCGCTGCACCGGGATCGGGTATTCGTGCAGATGTCGGTTCCGGCGCAACCGTTCGTCCCAGCGCACCTGCACCAGGGGCTCAAGACGATCTCCCAGATCGCCGACGGGATCGATGACGAATTGGCCGCGCGGTTGCAAGGGCGCACCACTTTTGACACGGCAGGCGACTGAGCCGACTAGGCTCGTCACAACAGGAAGGAAGAGGATGGCCAACGACGGGCATTTCAGCTCGCTGGAGGTTGACGAATGCCAGCAGCTGCTTCGCAGCGCGTCGGTCGGGCGCGTCGCCTGGGACGCCGGCGCGGCAGGGCTGCTGGTTCTACCGGTCAACTATGTGTGGACTGAGGGCCGGATCTTGTTCCAGACGGCCTCGGATACGCTGCTAGCCCAGCTGGCTGAGGGTCGGAAGGTCTCGTTCCAGATCGATTTCTATGATGCTGAGGCCCGCAACGGGTGGAGCGTGCTCGTTCAGGGAGACTCGGGACTCGCCGGGGAGGAACAGCTGAACCTGCTTCCCGATCCGTGGGCTCCTGGGTCCCGCAGCCTCGTCGTCGCCATCTCACCACGACAGTTCTCTGGCCGGGCGGTATCGGCCAATGATCGTTAAGGAGTCTCTCATGACCGAACAGAAGAACCTCCCACTGGTGGTCGTCGGCGTCGACGGGTCAGAGGACGCGTTACGCGCGGTGACGTTCGGCGTCCGGTCCGCTCTTCGCGTCGACGGTGAGCTGCTCCTCGTCAACGCCGTGGACGACGCGGTGCTCGCTGGTTCCTGGGGCGTGGTCTACGACCCGGCCGTGTTGCAGCGCGCGGGCCAGGCCGCCACCGAGTCGGCGAAGGCGTTCGCCATGTCAGAGGGCCTGCCAGAGGAACGCATCCGCACCGATGTGTTGCTGGGCAATTCGGCCGCGGTGCTGACCAGGCTGAGCGAGTTCGCCGATCTCGTGGTGGTTGGCAGGCGTTCGGCGTCCGGGCTGGAGCGGATGTTCGTCGGCTCCACCAGCGTCGCGGTCGCGGGTGCGGCCAGCTGCCCGGTCGTGGTGGTGTCGGCGGCCAGCAACCCCGATCCCACGGGTTCGCATGGCGTCGTCGGCGTCGGACTGGAGTCCAGCGCATCGTCTCTGACGACGATCGAGCGAGGGTTCGAGCAGGCGAAGCTGCGTGGGGCCAGGCTCAGCCTGATCCATATCGTGCAGCCGCCGATGGGCCTGTTCGGGCCCAAGCTCAACCCGAGCGAACTGGAACAGCAGGTCGTCTATGTCAAGGGTGGCATTGAGGCGATGACCTCTGAGCTGCGCGAGCGCTACCCCGAGGTTGAGGTCAGCGTCGATGTGGCGGCGGGTACCCCGATCAACGACCTGGTGAACCGCAGCGCGACGCTCGACCTGCTGGTGCTCGGCGTCCACGGCTCCGGAGTGCCCGGGTTCACTCTCGGCGGGCTCACCCGTGGGTTGATGGCTCACGCCAAGTGTCCGCTGCTGCTCACCCGGTGAACCAGCCGAGGATTTGCTACGACCCGGCGCTGCCCGTCGCGGCGCACGCGGGGGAGATCGCTGAACTGATCAAGGCCCACCAGGTCGTCATCGTCGCGGGCGAGACGGGCTCGGGTAAGACGACGCAGTTACCGAAGATCTGTCTTGAGGCGGGCCGCCGGGCGATCGCTCATACCCAGCCGCGACGGATCGCTGCCCGGTCGGTCGCGGCGCGGCTCGCCGAGGAGATGGGCGTCGAGCTCGGTGGGTTCGTCGGCTACCAGGTCAGGTTTACCCGCAAGGCGGGACGCCGGACCCGGGTCAAGGTGATGACCGATGGCGTGCTGCTGGCCGAGCTGGCCCACGACCGGGAGCTGCGCCGCTACGACACGATCATCATCGACGAGGCGCACGAGCGCAGCCTCAACATCGATTTTCTGCTCGGCTATCTCAAACGGCTCCTCGCCATCCGGCCCGAGCTCAAACTGATCGTCACCTCGGCGACCATCGACACGGCGCGGTTCTCGGAGCACTTCGGCGGCGCCCCCATCAAGGAGGTGTCGGGACGCAGCTACCCGGTCGAGGTGCGCTACGCCCCGCTCGGCGAGCGGGACCAGGCCGACGGCGTGGCCGAGGCCGTGATGGAGCTCCTGACCGAGCCCGGGGATGGGGACGTGCTGGTCTTCTTGTCAGGGGAACGGGAGATCCGCGACGCCGCCGAGGCCCTGGCGGCGCTGAAGCTTGGCATCGAGATCGTCCCGCTCTACGCGAGGCTGTCGGCCGCCGAGCAGCAGCGGGTGTTCGAGGCGCATTCGACGCGGCGGGTCGTGCTCGCCACCAACGTCGCGGAGACCTCGATCACGGTGCCGGGCATCCGCTTCGTCGTGGACGCCGGGACGGCCCGCATTTCGCGTTACTCGGCTCGCACCAAGGTGCAGCGGCTTCCGATCGAGGCGATCTCCCAGGCATCGGCGAACCAACGGGCGGGGCGGTGCGGCAGGCTCGGGCCCGGGGTGGCGATCCGGCTCTACGCGGAGGAGGATTTCGCGTCCCGCCCCGAGTACACCGATCCGGAGATCCTGCGCACCAACCTCGCGATGGTCATCTTGCAGATGGCCCAGGCGGGGCTCGGCGATATCGCCTCCTTCCCCTTCGTGGAGGCCCCACCGAAGGCCCAGATCACCGATGGAATCCGGTTGCTGGAGGAGCTCGGCGCCCTGGAGGGCGGGCAGCGCCGGGGCCCGGTCCGGCTGACCAGGGTGGGGCGGTCGCTCGCCCAGCTTCCCCTGGACCCGCGGCTGGGGCGGATGGTGATCGAGGCGGCTGCCCGCGGCTGCCTGCGCGAGGTGCAGATCATCGTGTCCGGCTTGGCGATCCCAGATGTGCGGGAGCGTCCCGCGGAGCGGGCCGAGGCCGCCGACCAGGCTCACCGGCGGTTCTTCTCCGCCGGACCACGGGCCCCGGGCAAAGATGCTGCTGACCCGCCGCGGTACACGGTGCACACCGGCCGTGGCGATGCCGCCGCGCCCAAGCCGGACGACGCGGGGGACTTCGGGGCGTTGCTGAGGCTGTGGGATTACCTGCGCGTCAAGCGGAAGAAGCTCTCCGGCAACGCCTTCCGCCGGATGTGCCGCGACGAGTTCCTCAACTTCCTGAGGGTGCGGGAGTGGGAAGACCTGCATGCCCAGCTGAAGGAGACCTGCCGGGAGCTCGGGCTGCGGCGAAACGACCAGCCCGCGCCGGTCAGCGAGGTCATGACCGCGGTGGCGTCCGGCCTGCTGTCTCACATCGGGCTGGCCGAGGTCACTGAGCAGCCCCGCCAGCGGGGTCGCCGTCGGCCACTGCGGGAGTATCTGGGGGCGCGCGGCGCCCGGTTCGCGATCCAGCCCGGTTCCGCGCTGGCGAAGGCGACGCCACCGCTGGTGATGGCCTTCGAGCTGGTGGAGACCAGTCGGCTGTGGGCGCGTACGGTGGCGGCGGTGAGTGCCGAACAGGTGGTGGAGGTCTCCGGGCATGTGCTCTCGTCCACCTTGTCAGAGCCTCACTGGTCCCCTCGCGCTGGCCGGGTCCAGGCCCGCGAGAGGCTCAGCCTGTACGGCGTCCCGATCGTCGCCGACCGCCTGGTCGACTACGGGAAGCGGGAGCCGGTCGCGGCGCGCGAGATCTTCATCCGGCGGGCGCTGGTCGAGGGGGAGTGGCAGACCAGGCACGCATTTTTCGCCGCGAATCAGCGGGTCCGGGCCGAGGCCGCGGAACTCGAGGACCGGACGCGGCGGCGGGATCTGCTGGTGGACGACCAGGCGATCTACGACTTCTACGACCGTCGTATCCCAGCGCAGGTGTGCTCCTCGGCCACGTTCGATAAGTGGTGGCGCACCGCCGCTCAGGATGCGCTGACCCTGCGCCTGGATGACCTGATGACCGGTGAGGTCGACGCCGGGTCGTTCCCCGATACCTGGCCGGTGGCGGGCACGGACCTAGCCGTGACGTATGTCTTCGATCCCAGTTCGGGGCACGACGGGGTCAACGTCACGATACCGGTGGCCCTGCTGAACCAGGTCAGCGCAGCACCGTTCACCTGGCAGGTGCCGGGGCTGCGGGCTGAGCTCGCCGTCGAACTGCTCCGGACGTTGCCGAAACAGGTACGCACCCGCTTCGTCCCCGCCCCGGAACACGCGGCGAGAGCCCTCGCGTGGCTGCGAACCCAACCGCGGGAGCCGGGGGAGCCCTTCCCCTCGGCGCTCGGGCGCGCGCTGCTCGCCCTGACCGGTGAACGGGTACCGGAAGAGGCGTGGCAGCCCGACCGGCTGCCGACCCACCTTCGCGTCGGCTTCACCGTGATGGATCGCGACGAGGTCGTCGGGCGGGGCAAGGACTTCGACGAGTTACGGGCACGGCTGACCGCCAGGCTGAACCAGACGCTCACCCGGGTCGCGGTGGGACCGGTGGTCTCGGGGGCACGGTCGTGGGTGTTCGGCACGCTGCAAGACAGCCTCACTGCTGGGGCAGGTGGCGCGAGCGCCGTCGGCTATCCGGCGATCGTCGACGAGGGGACGGGCGTCGGGTTGCGGGTCGTCGACACGCCGCAGCGACGCGACCGGGCCCACGCCAAAGGTGTGCGGCGGTTGTTGACCTTGACCAATCCCGACCCGACCCGGTGGGTGGTGGCGCACCTGGCGAACGCTGACCAGGTGGCGCTGAGCCACTCCGCCTACCCCAGCGTGCCCGCGCTGCTGGCCGATGCCAGGCTCAAGGCCGTCGACAGATTGGCCCGGCGTACCGGGATCGGCGTGCGCAGTGAGCAGGCCTACCTCGCGCTCGCGGAGACCATCCGCGGCGACACCGCCGACGAGATGGCGCGGATCGTCCAGACCGCGGCGCGGGCGCTGGACACGCAGGCCCGGGTGCGGGCGATGCTGGCTGGCTGGCCTCCCGCGGCGCCGGTCAGACACGACGTTGAAGAGCAGCTGGGGAACCTGACCTTCAACAACTTCATCTCCGCGACGCCCGACCCCTGGTTCGATCGGATACCGATCTACGTGGCCGCGATCGGGGCCAGGCTGGAATCCGCTCGGGTCAATCCGGTCCGGGACGCCCAGCTGCACAGCCAGGTTGACGAAATCGAGGCGGAGTACGCAGACCTGGTCGCCTCCGAACCGCCGGGGGAACTGCGTCCGGAGGTTGAGGAGATCGCCTTTCTTCTCGAGGAGTTCCGGGTTTCTCTCTTCGCGCAGCGGCTCCGGACGGCCGTCCCGGTCTCGGCTAAACGGCTCCGCCAGTCGATTCATTCGGTCCGGGCGCCGAATGGGTCCCGGCCGGGCTGAAATGGCGGAAACGAAGCCTGCCGGATTGCCCGGAGTTAGCGTCAGAGTGCTGGCTCAATACCATCGCCAGCCTGGGCAAATACCCTAACCATGTTCCGTTAGCCAGATCGCGGAGCAGGGGGCGGTTCTGATAGCCTGCGCTTGTCGAGTACCCGTGGCGGGGGCAACGAACCCAGTTTGGGGCTCAGCCGGTAAGTACGATTTTTCTTTTGACCTGTATGTCCAAGCGACAGGGAGGATCTGGAGTATGACCCATTCGTTGGGTTCGAGACAACGCCAGCGCGGCAGATGGCGCCGTCATGGTGTGGTGATGAGTTTGATTGGCGCCTTGTGTTTTGGGTCGGCGTGGCTGGGTTTCGAAGCGGCTCACGCTGCCCCGAACCCGGCGATCGTGGTGACTCCAACCAAGCCGCTTGCCAAAGGCAAGATCGGCTCCCTGGAACCCGGGCAGCAGATCTATGTCAATGACGGCGCGGTCCTGGACCTCCGCTGGGATGCCACAACGGCGGACCCCAAGCCCGGCGATTCCTTCTCGGTGCAGATCCCGGCGGCCTTCAAGATCCGGGAGAATCGTACGATCCCGATGCTCGATCAGAAGAAGGCCGAGCGGGGCAGCTGCGTCCTGGCCCAGACCCAGGTCACCTGCACCTTCAACGATTCGATCGTGGGCAAGGACGAGCTGCGCGGCACACTCACGATGGAGCTGATCGCGGCGGCGGCCGCCGCCGAGGACGATCTGGTGTTCGACCTCAACGGCGTCGCGACCAAGATCGCCACCGACAATAAGGGCGGGGTCAAGGGCCGCAAAGCCACTCCGCTGCCGCTGGATCAGTGGGCGAAGACCATCACCCCGCTTAGCGAGAACACGAAGCAGCTGAACTGGCAGGTGAAGTTCATGGGCGCGACGGTGTCGAAGACCCCGGACGAGCCGGTCGAGTGGTCCTTCACCGACAAGATCGGCCCTGGGCAGGAGCTCGTCGGGCTTATGCAGCTGTACCGGGTGAACCGCACTGGCGACGACGGGCTGCCGGTCTCCGCGCGCAAGCAGCTGGACACCTCGGCCCCGGGCGCGACCGACGGCTACGAGGTCACCTTCACCCAGGACAGCCCGACCGGGCTCACCGTCACCCTCAAGGGACAGTTCGAGGCGCGGACCCAGTACGAGTTGATCTACAGCACTCGGCCGACGACGGCCGATGGCAAGGTCAAGAAGGGGTTCCTCTACGAGAATGAGGCTTTTCTCGGCGAACGCCGCGCCTATGGGGCCCGGGATTACTCGGAGACCTCCGCCGCGACCATCGAGCTGAAGGACGGCTTCGGCTCCTTCGCGGTGCTCAAGAGAATCGCGGGCGAGGCGGCGGCTGAGCTCGGTGCTGACCAGCGCTTCACGGCGAAGGTGGGCTGGGTGCTTCCGAACGGCAAGACCCCGGCGGACTACCCGCAGTGGGAGGCTCCCGCCGCGAACCCGGCCTCCTTCGAGTTCACCGCGGGCGTGCCGACCGGCTTCGACTACAGCTTCCCGGTCGGTACCGTGGTGACGCTGCAGGAGGACCTGGGCGCCATGAACCCAGCGACGCCTGGTATCTCCTGGGAGCCAGCGGTGTTCGCTAAGGAGGGGGGCGTCCAGATCAAGGCCGATGGTTCGGCGGAGTTCACGGTGGCGAACAAGACGACGACCCCGGTCAAGGTGACCAACACCGGCCTGTTCCAGCGGGGTACCTTCTCGGTGCGCAAGACGGCTTCGGGAGCTCCGGCAGCCGATGGGCGGGAGTTCTCCTTCCGCTATGAGTGCGACGACGCCACCAGCGGTGAGATCAAGGCCACGGCGGGCGGCGAGGCGGTGACTGCGCCGACCACCCACCGGCTCGGCGTGTCCTGCACGGTCAGCGAGGTGCGCCCGGCGGATCTGGACGGCTATTCCATGGAACTGCCGGAACCCCAGACCGTCACGGTCGCCGAAGGCAATCCCGTGGCGCTCACCTTCCACAACGCCTATGCCGCCAAGACCGGAAAGTTCTCGATCGTTAAGACCGTCGAGGGCGGTCCCTTCACCAAGGACACCTTCACCTTCAACTACACCTGCGATAACGAGAACGGCTCGCTGCAGGTCCCTGGCGACGGCACGATCGTCGAGAGCAAGGAGTTCCCGGTAGGAACCCAGTGCCAGATCGAGGAGGACACGGCGTCGGCGCAGCGGACTGGTTTCGGCCTGACGGGGACGCTGACGCAGTCGTCGGTGAGGATCAGCGACGGGGCCGTGGTCGCCCTCGCAGCCAAGAATGTCTACACCCGCGAGACGGGCACCTTCTCGGTGCGCAAGCAGGTGACTGGTGACAACCGCGAGGTCTTCAGCAAGGACAAGTACAGCATCAAGTACACCTGTGACAACGGTGATGCCGCGACCCTCGAGGTTGTTGGGGACGGCACCCCGGCCGCCGGGCCTACGCTGCCAACCGGAACCAGGTGCGTCGTGACCGAACAGGAAGAAGGCAAGGCTCGTCCCGGCTACACGGTGGTGACGACGATTGAGAACGGGGCCTTTGTCACCGTCAAGGACCAGAGCCAGGAGGCGGTGGTGACCAACCACTACCGGCTGAAGTCGGGTGCCTTCACGGTCTCCAAGTCGGTCGACGGTGATGCCGCGGCTCTCGCTCCGAAGAGCTTCGTCGTGGACTACTCCTGCGTCAACGAAGCCGGTGTCGAGTCCGCGCGTGGCGAACTGACGATCAAGCCGGGTGAACAGGCGGGTGTCCCCATGGTTCCGGCCGGTAAGTGCACGGTCAAGGAGCGTGAGGCGAACGTCGCCAACGCCAAGTGGAGCAGTGCTCTGGCGGTGGACGGAGTTCCCGTGGAGGGTAAGGAAGCCACGTTCGATGTCACCGACGGGTCGTCGATCGCGGTTTCGCTCAGCAACACCTACATGCTGCACCGGGGCGGTTTCAGCATTGCCAAGACCGTGACGGGCGCTGACCGGGATCAGCACGCGGCGCGCACGTTCATGTTCCACTACTCGTGCGCGACGAGTGAGGGGACGAGTGAGGGCGAGGTCAAGGGCACGGTTTCGGTGCCGGGCAATGGATCGGCCGTCGAAGCGGGCAAGAATCTGCCTGTCGGGTCGACCTGCCAGGTGAGCGAGCGCTCCGACTCAGCTCAGGTCGCGGGCTACGTCGTTCAGGTCGCCGATCCGCAGACGGTGACGATCCAGGCCGATACGGTTACCAAGCTGGACTTCGTCAACGCCTACACCTATCAGCTCGGTACCTTCAAGATCACGAAGGTCGTCAGTGGGACCTCTGCTGAGGATAAGAGCTTCGCCTTCAGCTACACCTGTGACGATCGTTCTTCCGGCCAAGTCACGGTGAAGGGCGACGGCACCGCCACGCAGGCTGAGAGCCAGATCCGCGTCGGGGCGTCCTGCACCGTTCGCGAAGTCCTCAGCTCTGCCCAGATCAGCGGATTCACGCTGACCGCACCGGCCGACCAGGTCGTCAAGATTGGCGCTAAACCCGAGACGCTGGTGTTCGTCAACGCCTACACGGCAGTTCCTC
>JAUMWV010000066.1 GCA_030529455.1 Propionibacteriaceae bacterium
TCTACCTGCCGACCGCGATGTTCGAGTTCGACATCCGGCCGTCCGCCAAAGAACTGCACAAGATCAATCCCGGGATCGGTGCGCCGCGGGCGGCCAATCGCTAGGCGCTGCGTGTGAGGCTCACCGCGGCATGACTCACCCGCGGCCGCCCACACGCCGGGCCTAGAACAATGTGGTGGGCCATCGGCGTCACGCTGGTGGCCCACCACATGCTGGGGCGGGGCAGCTGCAACTGCCCGCGGTCCAGCGACAACGTCCCTGAACCGACACGATTGCCCCTGAGGCAGTCATCCGAACCTGAGAGTTACCAATGCACTTCCTCGACAAGAAGAATACCGTCGCCCGGGCGGGGTACAGCAAGTGGCTGATCCCACCGGCCGCGCTCTGCGTGCACCTAGCCATTGGCCAGGTGTACGCCCTATCCGTGTTCAAGACCTCGCTCGTCGAGCACTTCCACGTGTCCTACACCTCGATCGGGGCCATCTTCTCCATCGCGATCGCGATGCTCGGTATCTCCTCGGCCACCTTCGGCACCTGGATGGAACGCAGTGGGCCCCGGAAGGCCATGGTGGTCTCGGCCCTCTGCTGGACCACCGGCTTCGTCGTTGGGGGGATCGGCATCCTCACCCATCAGCTGTGGCTCCTCTACCTGGGTTACGGGTTCATCGGCGGCATCGGCCTGGGGGTCGGCTACATCTCGCCGGTGTCCACTCTCATGAAATGGTTCCCCGACAAGCCCGGCCTCGCCACCGGCATGGCCATCATGGGGTTCGGCGGTGGAGCGCTCTTCGCCGCCCCCTTCACCACCATGCTCATGGCTATCTACGACCCCGAGATGGCGGCTGGCAAGGCGTTCGCTTCGGGCCAGGCCGTGGCCTATACCTTCTTCACCATGGCAGCGATCTACTGCGTGCTGATCGCCCTCGGGGCGGCCCTGATCCGGATTCCGCCCGGCTTCGAGGACGACGAGACCGCCGAACACCACCCGGGCATGTCCGGTGCCCTGGTCCGCACATCCAAGGCCATCCGCACGCACCAGTTCTACCTGCTGTGGATCGTGCTGTTCTGCAACGTCACCGCGGGCATCGGCATCCTCGAGCAGGCCGCCCCGATGATCCAGGACTTCTTCCGGTCCAACGGCACCAGCACCGTCACGGCGGGCATGGCCGCGGGTTTCGTCGGCGTCCTCAGCCTGGCCAACATGGCCGGCCGGTTTGGCTGGTCCACCCTGTCGGATTCCCTCGGGCGCAGAGCGATGTATGTGCTCTACCTCGGCGGTGGGCTCGTGGTGTACCTGCTGCTCGCCTTCTTCGGCGGCACCAGCGTCGCGCTCTTCGTGCTGCTCGCCTTCGTCATCATCACGTTCTACGGCGGCGGTTTCGCCACGATCCCCGCCTATCTCAAGGACAAGTTCGGCACCCTTGAGGTCGGGGCGATCCATGGCCGCCTGCTCACCGCGTGGTCCGCGGCCGGTATCGCGGGCCCACTCATCGTCAACGGTTTCCTCGACCGCAGCGGTAGCCCCGGGACGCTGGAGGCAAGCGCCTACTACCCCGCCCTGGTGACCATGGCCGGGATTCTCGCGGTCGGCTTCGTGGCGAACCTGCTGCTCCGGCCCGTACACCAGAAGCACTTCGACGAGGATCAGACGGCCCGCTACCAGCGTCGTCTGCAAGAAGACCCAAGCCTGGCAAACGCGAAATGGAGCGGAGAACACTCATCATGACCACCTCGACCAAACCAAGCAGCCCGCTCGCGGTCATCCTGGCCTGGGTCTTCGTGAGCCTGTTGCTCGGCTACGGGCTCTGGAATACCGCTCTCAAAGCGGCCCAGCTATTCATGGGGCAGTAGGCCGCGCCCGGCCGGACCCCCCGAGGGGGTGGACCGGCCACGCTCGAAAGCGGCTAGCGCCGCCCGGGCCGTCGTCCCGGGATCGTCCGCCGCCATGAGGTGGCGCACCATGCATACGCCCGCGACGCCGGTGCCCGCGAGATCTTCCACATCGGCGACGGTCACGTCACCGATGGCCACGATCGGCAGCCGGGTCGCCGCGACGAGTGGCGGGTAGCCGCTCACACCGAGCGGTGGCCGCCCGGAGTCTTTCGTCGGGGTGAGCCGGAAGGGACCGGCCCCGAGGTAGTCCACCGCGTCCGCCACCTCGTTCGCGGCCAGGACGAGGTCCAGGGTTCCCGTCGTGAGGCCGATGATCGCCCGGGGACCGAGGCGTTTGCGGGCCTCCCGCACCGGCGTGTCGTCCTGCCCCAGGTGCACGCCGTGGACGTGGGCTCCGGCGGCCATGAGCGAGGCCGCGACATCGACGTTGTCGTCGATCACGACCCGCGTCTGCGGACGTACCGCTTGCACCGCCCGGGCCACCCTCAGCCCGAGCTCGGCCAGTTCGGCCTCGGTGGCCTGTTTGGCCCGCACCTGAACCATTCCCGCACCAGCGGCGGCGACCGCCGCGGCCACCTCGACGGTCCGTTCCGAGGTGCCGGAGGTGACCAGGTAGAGCCTCAGATCCATGTGATGAGCGCCCCTTCCTCGATCTCGCCTGGCTGGATCAGGTACAGCTCGTCGACCAGCCGCAGCCGGAAGCTGGCGGGGCCGCGGGCCCCTGCCGCGGCGCGTTCCGCCGCCACGTTGAGCCACGAGGTGGCGCAGATCGCGGCGTCCCGCGGGGCGGCCACCGCGCAGCAGGCCGCGGTGAGCGCCCCGAGCAGGCAGCCGGTCCCCACCACCAGCGGCAGCAGGGGCGAGCCGTTCGCGAGCGCGGCCCGGCGCCCCGCGGGATCGACCACCTGGTCGACGGCCCCGGAGATCGCGACCACGCTCCCCGTTGCGGCCGCGAGCCTCGCCGCGGCGCCGACCGCCGCCTCCGGGCTCTGCGTCGCGTCCGGGCCGCGGCCACCGGGACCGCCGTCGGCCAGCACCATGGCCTCGGAGGCGTTGGCGCGGATCACCGCGGGCCGGTGCCGGAGCAGCCCGGCGGCGAGCTCCCGCCTGGTCCGGGTCGGCCCGACCGCCGCGGGGTCGAGCACCCAGGGAACCCGGCACTCCGCGACCGTGGGCGGAATCCCCGCCAGGCCATCCGTGCTCAGCGTGCCCAGGTTCACCAGCAGCGCGTCTGCGAGCCCAACGAGCGTGGGTGCCTCGTCCGCGGTTTCGGTCATCATCGGACGCGCTCCGGCGGCCAGCAGACCGTCGGCGACGATGCCCATCGAGACCGTGGCGCTCAGGCAGTGCACCAGCGGCGCGCGCTCACGGACGCGGGAGACAACCTCGGCGATCATGCCCGCGCCGCCAGGACGTCCAGTTCGGTGTCCAGCTCGTGTGGCGACAACCGTGGCCCGAGCAGCGCGCACCCTGCCACGAGCAGCCCGCCCAGCCCGATCAGCAGCATCGGCGCGACGGCCCGGCCGACCCACGCCTCCAGATGCGGCAGGTAGAACGGGTGCAGCGCCGGTATCACGATCGACAAACTGTAGGCCGTCCCGTAGCCGGTGGCCCGGATCGCGGTGGGGAATCCTTCGTTGAGATAGGCCCCGATCGGGCCGTAGGCGCAGACGGTCACCACGTGCAGCAGCCCCGCGAGCAGCGCCAGCCGCCAGACACCGGCGCCGTTCAGGAGCAGCCACCACAGCAGCGGGCCGAACACCGCCGCACCAATCCCCCAGCAGACGAACAACCGCTGCCTGCCGATCCACGTCGAGAGGTGCCCGGCGATGGCCATGAACACCGCCTGCGCCAGCGACGCGGCCAGCATGACCCACGACACGTCCCGCGCGGGCAGGCCGACATCGGTCGCGAGCCGCACACTCAGCTGGATCACGACCATGTTGGTCATGAACCACAGGCCGGTCATGAGCCCGAACATCTGCCAGAAGGCCCGGGCGTGCCGCCCCGCGAGCAGCTGCCACAGGCGTGGGCTGCTGGCCCGGCTGGGGACGAAGACGGGGGCGTCCTTCACCCGGCGCGCGTAGTAGAACAGCACGATGACGGACGCGGCGGCACCGGCGGCGAACGAGACCCGCCACCCCCACGCCGCATAGGAGTCGGGGCCGATCCCGATCAGCCACAGCGCGGTCACCAGCGCGATGCTTCCCTGGGCGAGCGGGGCCATCGACATGATGAGCCCCGATATCAGACCGCGGGAGCGGGGCCTGGACCACTCCATCGCCAGCGGGATCGCCGAGGTGTACTCCCCCGCCAGGAACGCCCCACCCAGGAACCGCAAGACGATCACGAGCAGGATCGCCCAGGCCCCGATCACCGCGTGGGTCGGCATCGCCGCGATCCCGGCGGTGCAGGCGGCGGTACCGGCGATCGCGATCTTGGTGGTGACGCTCCGGCCGACCCGGTCGGCGATCAGCCCGAAGACCATGGCGCCGATGGGGCGCCCGAGGAGTGTCGCGATGACGACGAACACGCCCGTGGTCACGGCCGCGTGCGGACCGGCCAGCGTGCCGAGGGCGGGCGCCAGCGCCGTCACGGGTAGGAAGATGTGGATCTGGTCCACATAGTTGCCGACGACTCCGCCGCGGATCGCCGAGCGCCCGTCGGCGGGCATCACTTTCTTGTGCACGTGGGTTCCTTCCTTCGCCGGCATGATCCGGACAGGTTCGAACGGTCCAGGCAGCCTCAGCCTGTTCTCAACCCCTGCTCGGGGCTCCCGTGGGACGGGCAGCACTCTATCGCTGCCCGGCCGGGGCCGCGAACCGGGGCGTTCAGGCCCGGGCCGGTGGGTCCGCGGAGCGGTCGTCGAGGCCCCGCGCCCGCAGGGCGTCGCCGGTTTGCAAGCCGTAGCCAACGGCCCCGACGATCACCGGCAACACGAACCTCAGGGCCGACCTTTCCAGTCCCCGGGCCCGGGCCGCGTCCCGCACGTCGCTGACCGAGCCGATCAGGTAGGGAATGCTGCGCCACATCAGCGCCAGGGCGAGCGCCACGCGTTCTGGGTCCACCCCGATGACCCTCAGGGGCCGCGCTGCCGCGGCGATCGCGTCCATCAGCTCGGCGACCGGGGTCGTCATCGTGACCAGGCGTGCGAAGTAGATCGCGGCGATGACATTGACGAGGTAGAGCACGCCGTTGTACCAGCTGGTCGCGATGGTGTGGTAAGCGACGAGCAGCGCCATCATCAGCCAGAACGCCCAGGCGAGCCGCAGGCTGGGCCCGGCGGGCAGGCGGGCGCCGACGAGCAGGAGCACCACCGACGCCGCGAGCGCGAGCAGGCTGAGCCAGGCCTGCCCGACCAGGAAAGGGGCCACGCCAAAGCCGAACATGACCAGGTATTTCAGCCCCACCGGCCAGCGATGCACCCAGCTGTTGCCGGGTACGTAGATTCCAAACAGCCGGACGCGGGCGTTCATGCCATGCGCTCCCGGTAGTGGGCGATGACTTCTCCCGGGTCGCCGTCCGCGACGACCCGTCCGCCGCTGATGAGCAGCACCCGCTCGGCCTCTGCGGCGAGATCCAGGTCGTGGGTGGAGACGATCAACTGCTGGCTCAGCCCGGCGAATGCGGCACGCAGCAGGTGGCGGTTGCGCAGGTCGAGCAGCGTCGTCGGCTCGTCGGCGACCACGATGCCGGGACGCACGGCGAGCACCGTCGCGAGGGACACGAGCTGCCGCTCGCCACCGGATAGGTCGTAGATGCTCTGGTGGGCAAGGTGGGCTAGCCCGCGCTCTTCAAGGACCGCCAGCGCCGCCGCCCGGCGCTCGGCCCGGTTCCTGATGGCGGAGCGCAGGCTCAGTTCCACATCGTCCAGCGGCGTGGACATGACCAGCTGGGCGAGCGGGTCGGTGAATACGTAACCGACCTGCCGCCTCACCTTCTTGCCCTGCCGGGTATCGACGCCGTTGACGAGCACCCTGCCCGCGGTCGGCAGGATCAGCCCGTTGAGCAGTTTCAGGAGCGTCGATTTGCCCGAGCCGTTCGCGCCGATGAGCGCGATCCGCCGCTGCGACAGGTCCAGGTCGAGGTCGCGAAGGAGCACCTTGGTGGCTCCCGGTTCGGGCACCGCCAGGTCGTCGACCTCGACCCGGACCTCCTGGAGGACGATCATGTCACCAGCGCAGGGCCCGCAGGCGCGGGAAGGCCCGCAGGATGGTTCCGGCGATCACCGCTGCCAGGATGGCCTTGACGAAGTCGAGCGGGAGGAAAGTGGACGTCGCGATGACGGCATCGCCGAGGGCCATGCCCGCCCCCTTGTTCCCGGCCAGCATCAGCCCAACGACACCGCAGGCGTGCACGACGACCACGCCCAGCACCGCCGCCAGTGTCAGCCCGGCGAACTCGACGGCGCCGCGGCGGCGCGCCCGAAGCGCCAGGGACGCGACGAGGCCCACGGCCACGGCGCCGAGCACGTAGCCGATCAGGTAGCCGCCGGTAGCGCCGAGCAGCACCGCGACACCGGAGCGCTGGCCAGCGAACACCGGCAGGCCCGCGACCCCGGCCACGACGTAGAGCAGCGCCGCGAGCGCACCCTGCCGGGGGCCAAGAACCAGCGGCGCCAGCAGGACGATCACCAGCTGGATCGCGAACGGCACACCCGCCACGGCGAACAGCGGGGGCATCAGGGAGAAGGCCGCGATCAGTGCCGCGAACACCGCGACCAGCGCGATATTGGCGCCAACGTTCTTCTTCATCTCACTCCTAAACAGTGTTCAAGTTCGAGATGAGCGTAATGGGTCACGGCAATAAGTCCAACTGGGCGGACGCCTCCTCGACGTCTCCTCCGTCCCGCCAGGCGAGGTGCAGCAGCGCCCAGAGCGCGTCGAGCTGCTCGTCCCGGTTCGCGGGGCTCGTCTCCAGGGACAGCCGTCCCCCTGTCCGGACCGCCCGCTGCCCGCGGCAGGACGCCCCCACCGCAGATGCCTGCTCGAGCTGGCGGGCCGGTTGCAGGAGCGCCTCCAGCCCGTACCCGATGTGGGTGGGCCGCCCCTGCGGAGGCGCCTCTAGGAGATCCCGTTTCCCGTGGGTGCCGGTGAACACGAACAGCGAATCCATGCCAACGTTGAAGGCGCCGATGATGTCGGTGTCGATCCGGTCGCCGACGAAGATCGGGCGGGTGGCGCCCAGCCGCGCGATGGTCTCGTCCATGAGCGGGCGGCACGGCTTTCCAGCGACCTGGGGTTCGCCCTGAACGCTGGTCGCGACCACGCCGATCTGGGCCCCTGCACCGGGCACTCGGCCGCGGTCCGTTGGCCGGTTGGCGTCGATGTTCGTGGCGTACCAGCGGGCACCCGCCTGAATCGCGTAGCAGGCGTCGTCGAGCCTGGGCCAGGTCATGCCCGGGTCGTATCCCTGGATCACGGCGGCAGGCTGGTCGGCGCTCGACCAGACTGGCGTGAGCCCCACGAGGGCGACCTCGTCGGCGAGGGCCTGGGTGCCAACGATCAGTACCTTGGCCCCGGGCGGGAGTTCGCTGGCCAGCATTCG
Source organism: Propionibacteriaceae bacterium (assembly GCA_030529455.1). Lineage (GTDB taxonomy): Bacteria > Actinomycetota > Actinomycetes > Propionibacteriales > Propionibacteriaceae > JAUMWV01. The sequence goes on from JAUMWV010000066.1 coordinate 7,441, forward strand.
CGCACCGGCCTGAGAGGAGGTCACGACGTCATCGACCTCCGCGGGGATCCCAAGCTCGCGCAGGTGCGCGGCGACGGCGGCCGGGGTGCGGGCGGCGTTGTTGGTGACGTAGCCGAGGCGGACGCCGTCGTGGCGCAGCTGGGTCACCGCCTCCGCGGCCCCGGGCACGGCCGCGGGACCGAGGTAGAGCACTCCGTCCAGGTCGAACATGGCACAGTCGTAGGCATCGATGAGCCTGGGCATCCTTATTCCTTATTCTTCTTCCAGCTCGGCCAGGCGCACGCTCGCCCCGAGTTCGTCGTCCGGGTCGAAATTCGCGACCGCACGCAGCCACTCCTTCGCACTGGCGGCGTGCCCCGCCGCGACCAGCAGCTCGGCGTAGGCGAAACGTAGCCTCCCGAGGGCGAGCCGGGGACCCTTGGCGGTCCGGATGGCGTTCTCCAGCAGCCGGATGGCCTCCCCCTGCTGCCCAAGGTCCGAGCGTGCACCGGCCTCGACGATCAGCGCTTCGATCCGCTGGTTTGCCGACAGCGTCGCGGGGTCAGCCTCGCGCAGCGTGTCGAGGGCCGCACGGGGCCTGCCCAGCGCCCGCTCACAGTCGGCGATGACCGCCAGGTAGTCGACGGAGCCGAGCATCCGCCGGAGCGCGCGGAACTCGCGCAGGGCCACCGCGTACTCCCCTGCCGCATAGGCGGCCTCCGCTGCGGCCTCCCGGACGACCGGCAAGCGGGCGGCGCGCCGACGGGCTGCCTCGGCGTGCCGGTAAGCCAGTTCTGGGTTCTCATCGATCAGTTCCCCAGCGGCGACTAGGTGCGCCCCGACGATGTCGGCAACCTCTCGCGAGAGCCCCTTGAGCTCAGCTTTGACCGCAGAGGGCAGCAATGCCTCATCGAAGTCAGCCGGGGTTGGAGGCTCGTCTGCGGCCGCGCTGAGGCCCGGCCGTACCCGTTCCGGTTCCTCCCGCTGCCGGGAACGGCGGCTGTCAGCCCGGGGTCCCGGTCTGCTCTCGGACGGCTTGCCGTCCCGGGCCGGACGCCGGGGCCCCTCGCCCCGCTCGTGTCCCCGGAACCGGTCGGTGTCTCCAGAACCGTCGCGCCCGCGGGGCCGGTCCGTGCCTCCGGAACCATCGCGTCCCCGGA
>JAUMWV010000007.1:0-44629 GCA_030529455.1 Propionibacteriaceae bacterium
ATCCTCAGCCCCACCCTCGTCCCAGAACCCATCGTCGGGCCCGCCGTCGTCCCAGAACCCCGCGTCCAGTTCGCCCTCACCCGAGTCGGCCTCGCCCGATACCGACTCCCTGTCGCCGCCGAGCCACAGCCCCAAGATGAGCTCGGTCGACCCGTCGGGCACCGCGTCGGCCGAAGGGTCGCCGACCCCCAACCGGAAGCTGTGAGCCATGGCGGTGCGGCTCATCGTGACCGACCTCGATGGCACCTTCCTCGGTGAGGGCTCCCGGCTGCCGGAGGCCAACCTGGCCGCGGCCCGCCGCGCGCTCAGCAGCGACGTCCGCTTCGTCGTGGCGACCGGACGCCCGCTGCGCTGGCTGACCCAGCTGCGGGAGCTGCTCGATCTGGACCCGGTCATCATCGCCAGCAACGGCGCCTGCGTCCTACACCGCGGACGGATCATCACGCAACACCTCCTCGACGCCACCGCCATGCTCGCCGTCGCGGAGGAGCTGCGCAGGGCGGTGCCCGGGCTCGCCTTCGCGGTCGAGTACCTCGACGGCTGGGCGCACGAGCCCGCCTACGCCCGCTCCCCAGGGGAAGAGAACCCACCCCGCGTCGCCCAGCTGGAGGAGCTCCCGCTGCGCGGCGTCCTCAAGCTCCTCGCCTGGCACCAGGACGTGGGCACCGAACCCCTCGCCCAGGCGGTGGCGGAATGCGTCCGGGGCAGGTTCACCTCAACCTTCTCGTTCCTGTCCAGTTCCGGGCTGGTCGAGCTGAGCGCCCCCGGCGTCACCAAGGCCAGCACGCTGTCCGGGCTGCTTCGCGGCTGGAAGATCTCCCCCGGGGAGGTCGCGGCGTTCGGCGACATGCCCAACGACCTGGACATGCTGCGGCTCGCGGGGCGGGCCTTCGTCCCGGCCAACGCTCACCCGCGGCTGCTGGCGGCCGGGTTCAGCGTCATCGGGCACCACGACGACGATGGGGTCGGGATCGCCATCGAGCGGCTGCTCGACGAAACACGCTAGGCTTACTGCCGCTGGGGCGATAGCTCAGCCGGTCAGAGCAGAGGACTCATAATCCTTGGGTCGCGGGTTCGAGCCCCGCTCGCCCTACTCAGCGGCGCTCGCGAGGTACGCGAGCGCCAGGTCGTAGCCGGCGGCCCCCAGCCCGGTGATGGTGCCTTTCACATAGGGGGAGATCACCGAATGGCGGCGGAACTCCTCCCTGGCGTGCACATTCGACAGGTGCACCTCGACAGCCAGCCGAACCTGCACCACCGCGTCCGCGATCGCGACGGAATAGTGGGTCCACGCGCCCGGGTTGACGACCACGGCGTAGTCGGCCTCGGCCGCCTCGTGCAGCCAGCCGACGTACTCAGCCTCGGAGTCGCTCTGGCGCACCTCCACGTCGAGGCCGAGCCCCCGGCCCGTGGCCATGAGGTGTTCGCTCAGCCCGGCATGGGTCAGCCCGCCATAGATCTCTGGCTGGCGTTTGCCGAGCCTGCCCAGGTTGACCCCATTGAGCACCAGGACCTTCACCTGCTCCTCCTGTTTCCCACCGCGTGGCGGTGCATCGTGGCGTGTCGCTAACCTTGTGGGACGAGCCGCTCCGGCTCAGTCCTCCGCGGAGCACCTGCCCAGGCCGATCCCGAGGTAGGCCGCGCCGTAGAGCCCGTGCTGCAGCAGTGTGACGTAACGGTCCACATCGGTGCCTGGGGCATCCGCCTCCCCGGCGCTGATGGTATGCACCCGCAGGCCGAGCCCGGCGGCCTGCGCGGTCAGGTCGATCTGGGTGTGCCGCACCACGGCGGGGCTGCGGCTGTCCTCCAGCACGATGAGCGCCGGGTAGCCGCTCTCGGCCGGGTCGTCGAAGGGGTCGGCGAAGGTGTTGCGCCGCTCCAGGCCCGCCAGCAACGGCAGCAGATCGTCGGCGTCCACGGCGAGGGCGCTACGTCCGCTGACAGCCCGGATCGCCTCGGCGATCCGGCGGCTGGCCCGGGCGGCCAGCACAGTCTCTCCCCAGATCAGCGGCAGCTCGTCGGCCATGGTGAGGGCCATCTCTTTAGCCGGGTTGGTCGACAGGTCGCGCAGCGGAGAACAGGCCTCGGCGACCCGGTCCGCGGCGTCGGCCACATGGCCCGCATCGACCAGCGGGCCAAGGCCCAGGCGGTGCAGGTACACCAGGGCCACCACCGCACCGGCCGTCGCGTCGCTGGTCTGGGCGGGCAGCAGCAGCGTCGAGCGGGACGCCGAAGCCTCGGCCAGGTCGGAATGCCGCGGCGTCACGACCAGCAGCATCGCTCCCCGGCGGACCGCCTCGGTGGCGCTGCCGAGCAGGGAGCGGTCGTCCCCGCGGCCGTCGAGCAGCACGACCAGGTCGAGCGGGCCGACCCAGTTCGGCAGCCCCTCGGCAGGCCAGGCCACGAACGGCACCGGGCAGACCGGCTCCAGCACCGCCCGGATCAGCCGGGCCTCGGCGCCCAGCGCGATGACCCCGCGCGGACGCCCGAAGTCCGGCGAGCCGACCGGCTCGGCGATCATGGCCGTGCGGATGCGCGCCCCCGCCCCGGCCAGCCGCCGCAGGCTGTCCTCGCCGAGAGTGTCCTGAGAGTCGAGCCGCGAGTCGTCGAACCGGCTCATTCCGGCCTCCTGGCCTGGTCGATCAGCAGGATCGGGATGCCGTCGCGCACCGGATAGGCCAGCCCGCAGGCCGGATTGGTGCACACCAGCTCGTTCGCCTCGTAGTCGACGGCGAACCTCGTCCGGCAGGCGGGGCAGGCCGCGATCGCCAGGAAGGCCGGGGACAGTTCCGCGATTCCACTCATCGGTTCTCCTCTATCAGCGCCAGCGCCTCGTCCCGGAGCGCCGACATCGTCGGTTCGTCGGCCGCCTCGACGTTGAGCCGAAGCAGCGGTTCGGTGTTGCTGGGGCGCACGTTCAGCCACCAGCGTAGTTCCCCGTCCTCGGTGCACCGCGCCATCAGGCCATCCTCCAGCGTGATCTCGGCGCGGCCGCCGAACCGCTTCGCCAGGGCCGCGATCACGGCGCCGCTGTCGGTGACCGCCGAGTTGATCTCGCCGCTGCGCGCATACGCGTCGTAGCCCGCGACCAGCTGGGACAGCCTCAGCCCGGACTCCGCCAGCAGGGCCAGGACGTGCAGCGCGGCGAGCATGCCGGTGTCGGCCCCCCAGAACTCCCGGAAGTAGTAGTGGGCCGAGTGTTCCCCACCGAAGACCGCGTCGTGCTCGGCCATGGCCGCCTTGACATAGGTGTGCCCGACCTTGGAGGTGACGATCCGCCCGCCCAGCTCCCGGACCACCCGCGCCACCACGGCGGAGGTGATCGTGTTGACCACGATGGTCGCACCGGGCGACCTCGCCAGTTCGGCGGAGGCGATCAGTGCGGTGATGAGCGAGGGGTCGACCACCTCACCGGACTCGTCGATGATGAAACACCGGTCGGCGTCCCCGTCGAAGACCAGCGCGAGGTCCGCCCCGTGCTGGACGACGGCCCGCTGCGCGTCGACGAGGTTCGCCGGGTCGAGCGGGTTCGCGGGATGGTTCGGGAAGGAGCCGTCCAGGTCGAGGTATAGCCCGATCAGGTCCACGTTCAGCCCGGCGAAGACCCGCCCGACGGTGTGCCCGGCCATGCCATTGCCCGCATCCACCACCACCCGGAGCCGCCGCCCCGGCTGGATCGGAACGAGCTGACGCAGGTAACGGGCATACTCGTCCAGCAGGTCGCGGGTGGCGTAGTCGCCGCGCACCGGGGAGGCGACGAGCTCGGCCTGAGCCTCCTCGCTGAGCCGCCGGGTGAAATCTTCCGGGACCGGGGCCGCCTCGGCCAGGCAGAACTTGATGCCGTTGTAACCGGCCGGGTTGTGGCTGGCGGTGAACTGCACGCCCGGGAGCGCCAGCCAGCCCGAGGCGAACCAGAGCTGATCCGTGCTGGACAGGCCGATGTCGATGACCGAAGCACCGGCGGCCATCGCCCCGTCGGCGAAGGCGGCGGCGAGTTCGGCACCGAGGTGGCGCATGTCTCGTCCGATGAGGAAGGTGCCCCCGCTCAGGCCGAGCAGGCGCACATAGGCGCCGCCGAGGGCCCGGGCACCGGCGAGGTCCCACTCGGCATCGCCACCCCACACCAGGCCACGGATGTCGTTTGCCTTGAAGACCTGCGGTTTCAGCACCATGGCAGTCTAATCCTCCCCAGTCCGGCCTGGGGTCACCGAGGTGTCACCAGCCGGGACTGGGCGGGTCCGCTGCGGGCGTTGGCCTGGGCGAGGCTGCCGCCCGGTGCGCTCGGGCGGCCACCGTCCGCGCACCCCGCGACGATTGCGGCGAAGCTCTCGTGCCACCACACCAGGTGTCGCAGCACGTCCGCGGCGCTCCACTCGGGGTAGACCCGCGTCCGGACCTGTTCGTCGGTGAGGAACGAGAACACCACGTCCGTCTCGGCGACCTCCCAGCCGAGCAGTCCGAGTCCGGGGTACTGGTGGCGGGCGGGGGCGTTCATCGGCCAAGCCTACCTGGCGGCCCTCAGCCCCCGATCGGAGGAACCAGGCGCAGGTGGCGGACGCTGGCGGACGCGGCCACCGGCTCCTCGGGTTCGGCCAGCCCGACCTCGCGCACGGCGGCGGCCAGCGCGATCAGGTCGTCATCGGCCATGGCCTCCGGGGTGGCTTCGGGGGTCAGGGGCAGCCGGATGATCTCCCAGCCCTGCGGCGCGGTCGTGCGCTCGGCGTGCAGCGGGCACAGGTCGTAGCTTCCTGGTTCGGCCTGCAGCGCGAGGGGGCCCAGCACCACAGTGGAGGATGCGTAGGCATAGGTGAGCGTGGCCACGGCACGGCCGGAGCAGGCGGTTCGGGAACAGCGTCGCACGGTGAGAATCTAGCCGAGCTGTGGCTATTGTTGTCGCATGCCACGCAGCCGAGACCGTCATGGACGCGGAATACGCGGGCCCATCGCCCCACCCCAGCTGCTGCGCTCCCGGCCGCTCGCCCGGGCAGAGGCCTTCGCCGCCTGCGTCGAGCGGGCCGTGGGCCTGGTCGAGTCCAGATGCGCCGAGGCCCTCATCGGGGTGCAGATCGGCATCGACGACGTGCCGGTGGTCACCCGGCACACCGAGGCGGTCCCCCTGGCCCTCGCGGTCGAGGCCCAGACCGGCCAGCCCGCCCGCGTGGTGCTCTACCGCCGCCCGCTGGAGTTGCGGGCGAGTTCCCGCGCCGGGTTACGCGATCTGGTGCACCGGGTGCTGGTCGAGCAGCTGGCGACCGTGACCGCGCACACGGTGTGGGAGCTCGCCGGGGACGACCTCGACGACGCTGGCTAATGCCCGGCGCCGGTGGGGAGCCTCAGCGCAGCCGCGGGTCGTAGGTGAGCGTGACATCGGCGCCCGGGGCCTCGGCGAGCGGCTGGAACGGAACGACATAAGCCGCCTGTTCCCCCAGCACCGATACGGCCGCGACAACCGGTGACGAAGAGAGCAGGTCATAGGAAACCGACTCCCCCGCCATACCCGGCGTGGTCCAGGTCTCTCCGGGGCCGAGTGAGACGCTGGACGAGGCGGCCTCCGCCTCACCCGCCCTGGTGGATAGCGTGACCGTCACGGCGGCATCGCCCGGATTGGTGACCGACAGGGTGCCCCCGCCCGGCAGCACCGCGCGTCCGGCGGCTAGCGGTTCGGCGTGGGTCACGAGCGCCACGTCCCCTCCGGCGTCAGCGCTGGCCGAGGCCACGACCGGCCGGTCGGACCGCACCCGCAGCGCGGCGGCGTCCGACCCGATGGTGGAGCTCACGTCGATCACCACGGTGGACTGCGACTCGACCAGAATCCCCTGCGCATCCGCGAGCGCGATCGCCTGAGTGCTCAGCGCCTCGACGCTGACGCTCGCCCGGTCGGCGCCCGGATTGGTGACGATGACCTTCACTGACGATGCTCCTGCCGGGATGCCCGGCAACAACTGCAGGTCGGCGGGATTGGCCGCATCGGTATAGTCGCCCGACAGCGCCGACCAGGTGCGTCCGAAAACGCCCACTCGCCCCAGCGTCGCCTGGACCTCGACGCCAATCGGGGCATCGGAGGCGACGAAGGCCGACACCGGCACCACCCTGGTGCTCCTGGCCGACAGCGAGAAGGTGTGCGACCCGACGGCGCTCACCGGCCCCTCGGGGCCGAACAGCGCCAGCTCGACGGCCGCCTCGGCATCATCGGGATTCACCAGCAGCACGTCGCTGATGCGCGGCTGGGCCAGAGCCAGAACGGCCGACGTCCGAGGCTGGGCACACCTGCTCCACCCGGCGGCCGTCTCGGTCGCGGTGCGGGTCCCCGCGGCGAACCGTTTCGCCGATTTCAGGACGACGGGGGCGCTCACGTCCCGCAGCTCCAGCCGCGGCTGGGGGGCCTGCGGTTCACCGCCGACCGGAGTCGCCACGATCTCGCTGTCACCGAGGGCGTAGACGCTGTTCCCGGACTCTCCCGCCGCGCATACCGAGGTCTGGTCGCTCGGCAACGTCACGGCCGGGGGCGGCGGCGGGGAGGCCACCGGGATCATCGTGACGGCCAACGGCAGCCCGACTGCCGCGACGAGCAGCCAGGCTTGCCAGTGCATTCTGGTCATTCCTCAACCCCCCGTCGTGCCTGAGCCGCCCCGCCGACGACCGGCGCGGCCAGCAGGATCAGCAGCGCGGCTGCGGCGACCTGCAGCCAGAGGTAGCCCACCGCCGGGCGCATCCGCCACGACACCTCACCGGCCTGGCTGGGCAGCGCGAACGTGGGACGTTCTCCCTCCCGCGGTTCGAGCAGGGCGCCCTCAAACCGGGCCTCCCAGCGTTCGTCCCTGGCCTCGGCCAGGACCAGGACGCGGCCGTCTTCGCCCGCCGCTACGCTCCCGTCGGCCACCGGCACACTGCCAGAGGACGACACGACGTAGGCACGCGAGGGCAGCGCAGCGACCGTCCAGACCTGCGTCCGGTCGTCCGCCGCCGCCCGGGTCAGGTCGGCCGCGTTACTGATCGATGCGACCTGGTCGGGGGTCCCCGCAGCCACACGTGTGCGACCCCGAGGCCCGCTAGTCGCCTGGCGGCATCCTCGCCGAGCTGTCCCTGGGCGAAGGCCTGCGCGATGGCGGAGAACTCCCGGGCTAGTTCTGGGGCGGCCGATACGAGGTGGTGCTCGGCGCTGCCCCAGCGCGGCTGTTCGGCCGCCGCGACCGACCACCTGGCGGTGGTTCCGTTGACATCAACCATGAGGGTCCTGCCTTGCCGCTTCGACAGCTGCACCGCCGTGACATAGCTGGGCAGTCCGCTGGATGACGGCTCGACCGGCCCCGGAACCCCGGCCACCGAGACGCACACCAGCGCCAGTCCGGTGCCGAGCGCGACCGGCACCAGGCCCGCGCCCGGCGCCGGCTCGTCCCCCTGCCCCGCCGCGGCGGTCACCGCGAGGAGGAATCCGGCCACGGCGAGCAGCAGCCAGGGGCCCAGCTCCGGCGGCGCATGGCCGCCCGAGACCGGCAGGATCAGCCGGGACAGGCCCGCCGCCGCGAGGTAGCCGATCCCCACCATGCCGATCGCGCACCAGGCGGCGATGCCGCGGGTCCGCCCGGAGGCGATCATCCAGGCGGCCGCGATCAGCAGCCCCAGGAAGAATCCCACCCCGACCACCGGGTGCGGCGCCCCCTCGCTGATGACACCGGCCAGTAGCCACGGGCTGTCCGCGACGGTGGCGCTCGCCAGCGGGTCGGTTCCGGTCAGCAGCCTGGCCGGGTGGGCGATCAAGGCTGGGGCCCAGCCCGCCATCAGCACCGCCGGGCCCAGCAGCGCCACGCCGATCTCGGCGATCCGCGCTCGTTCAGCGAGCGCCCAGGCCACGCCCGCGACCACCGCCAGCGGCCACGCCACCGGGTATGCGGCCGCGAGCAGCGTGAGCCACCCGGCAGCCGACGCCGGACCGCGCCAGCGCTCGGCGCCGACGCTGGGACGGTGCCGCCACCGGTCCACGGCGCGGATGAACATGGGCAGGCCGATCGCCCAGGCGATGCCGGTGAGCGAACCGGACCCGGCGAAACCCAACACCCACACCGACAGGCCCCAGGCGGCCGAGAGCACCGCGCGGACCTTCGGGTCCTCGACCCAGGGCCGGATGCAGGCATTAGCCGACCAGGCCGCCAGCAGCGGTGCCAGCAGCAGGATCAGGAATACCCACCAGCCCGGTTGCCCCAGGGCAAGCGTCGAACCGAGCGCCATGATCCCGAGCCACAGCGGGCTGGTACCCGGCACACCCGGGTCCGGGGTGAGGAATGAGGCCCAGGCCTGACCCAGCGTCCCGGGAGCGGCGAGCAGGTTCCCGCCCGCGAGTGCGTCCGCTGCGCCTAGATGGGCGCGGTTCGCGACCAGGCCGAGGACCAGCAGCGCAGTGCTCATCACGGCCAGGGGCGCCATGGCCCGGCGGCGACGCTCATATCCGGCGTAGTCACCGCCGGTCAGCTCGTCGATGCTGGTGTCGGACTCCGTGGAAAACAGGTCACGGTAGCGTTCCACGACCGCACCCGCGAACCGGTCGGCTGCGTCCCTGACGCTGGCGAACCGCCCCGGGCGCAGCTTGGAGGTGTCGATCGCCGGGGCACCGGCGGCGGCAAGCCGCTCTCGCATCCGGGTCACGTCCTCGCCAGAGGCTTGAAAACGGCGCAGCGCCCGCCACTCGTCGGCCGCTTGCCCCGGCGACTTGCCTAGCAGAAAGCCGATCATCCGCAGGACCGAGATCCACCACAGCCGCACCCGCGCCCAACCCGGACGCTCGGCACGCGCGGCGATCATCCGCATCGCGCCCAGCCGGTCGAGGGCCTGCGGGTGCGGGGCCAGGACTGACTCCCGCCAGCCCAGTCGCCCGGCCTGCCGGTGATACAGCGCGGCCTGCGGGCAGGTCAGGACCCGGTAACCGTGTTCGTTGGCCCGCCAGCCGAACTCCACGCCGTCGCGGAACAGCGGGATCGCGGGGTCGAACCCGCCGAGCTCTGCCCACACCCTGGCCGAGACGAACAGCCCGGCGGTCGAACCGCCCAGGGTTGGTTCGGTGTCGAGATGCTGCTGGTCGATGTCCCCGAGCTCGAATCCGCGCACGTCGCGGCCGTCGGAGCCGATGCTTCGGCCGACTTCGAGCACCTGGTCGGGGTAGTTGCGCCGCTGTGGGGCCAGGAGCTTCGGGAACAACACGTCGGCCTGCTTGGCGGCCGCCGTCAGCAGGAGCTGGGCCAGCGCGCCCGGTTTGGGGGCTGCGTCGTCGTGCAGCAGCCACAGCCAGTCAAACCCGGCGCGCCCAGCCAGGGCCTGGTGCACCGCCTCGCCGAATCCCTGGCCCTCCTCGCCGCGGACCAGTTCGCTGATGACGCCCTCGTCGAGCGCCCGCCTCAGCAGCGCTGAACTGTCGTCGCTCGACCCGTTGTCCACGGCGATGATGCTGCCCGGCCTGGGATCGAGCGAGGCGAGGGCGAGCAGCTGGCGCGGCAGCCATTCCGCCGCGTTGTGCACCACCATCACGGCGCAGACGGAACTGGCATCAAGTTCGATGGCCGCTTCGGCGCACTCCGGGTTCTCGTGTGCCCACGTCCAGGCGTCCGCCGAGCGGTACCGCTCCCCCGGGGTCAGGCCCGTGATCTCGTCATTCATGGTAGGTGCGACGATACCCGACGAACCGAGCAACTAACCGGCTACGCAGGGTGCAGGTAAGGTCAGGCACCGCGCCGTTTCAGGCGGCGGCGTTCGCGTTCGGACAGGCCACCCCAGATCCCGAACCTTTCGTCGTGAGCCAGCGCGTACTCGAGACACTCGGCGCGCACATCACAGCTCGCACAGACACGCTTCGCTTCCCGGGTCGAACCGCCCTTCTCGGGGAAGAACGCCTCCGGGTCGGTCTGGGCACAAAGTGCCTGCTCCTGCCAAGCAAGCACGCCCTCGTCGGCAAATGCCGCCAGAAAGTCGTGCATCGAATTCCTCTCAAGCTGTCATAAGAATTACACCGTTGTTACTCGGCTACGTCAACTCGCTCGGCGCGCCGCGCGAGGACAAGAGCAAAGATCCACTAAGGTGTGGCCCCCTCCCGCCCCGGCACCGGGGCCGCCGTTGCCTGCCGGGCCCGCCGTGGCAACGATAGGGGGTACTGACCGGCGAAACCACGCCCCGATCAGGCCCGTTGCGCGCCCACCTGCGCGCGGACAAGGTCAACTACCTGTTTGACCCGTTCGGTCTCGGCCAAGCTGGCGACCAGCACCGCGTCCGGGGTCGAGACCACCACGGTGTCTTTCAGCCCGAGCGTCGCGACGACCGTCTCGGGGCCGCCCGCGTTGATGACCAGGCAGCCTGACGAATCCAAGTTCACCCGCACCCCGCTGCCAGCGTTACCGTGCTCGTCCGCGCCGAGCGCCTGCGCGAACGAGGCGTAGCCGCCGACATCGCGCCACGAGATCGCCAGCGGCACCGCCGCGACGAAGGCGTTGTACCCGCCGCGCGAGACCGGCTCCATGATCGCGTAATCGATGGTCCTGCGCGGCAGAGTCTCGTAGACCTCGGCCAGCCGCGACGGGTCGGCGAGGATCGCCTCGACCCCGGCCTTGGTCTCTGGCACCAGGCGCCCCAGTTCACCCAGCAGCGTGGAGGTCCGCCAGACGAACATGCCGGAGTTCCACCAGTACTCGCCACTGTCGAGATACTGCTGCGCCACCTCAAGGGGCGGTTTCTCCTTGAACTCCGCGACCCGGCAGGCGCCCAGTCCGGGCAGCGCCAGGCCGCGGTGCAGGTAGCCGAAACCAGTGTGCGGTTCCGTCGGTACCACCCCGAGCGTCACGAGCGCCCGCGGCTCTTCCTCGGCGACCCGGAAAGCGGCGTCCAGGGCGGACTGGAAGGCGTCGATGGGATGCATGAGGTGATCCGCCGTCACCAGCGCGACAACCGCCTGGGCGTCCCGTTCCGCGACGACGGCGGACGACCACGCGGCGGCGTTGAGGGAATCGCGCCCGACCGGCTCGCCCAGCAGGTTCTCTGGCGGCAGCTCAGGCAGCTGACGCGCGACCAGTTCGAGGTAGTCCGCACCGGTGCACACCAGAATCCGCTCGTCGGGGATCATGCCGACCAGCCGCTCGTAGGCGAGCCTCAGCAGGCTCTTGCCCTCGAACAGGGACAGCAGTTGCTTAGGCATTCCCTGCCGTGACAGCGGCCAGAGTCGAGTACCGGCCCCACCAGCCAGAATGACGACGTATCGCATGCCCCTACGTTAGCGTCGCGCTGCTTTCCGGGAGCTTATCGTGGGGGAAATCACGCATCCGGTCAGTTCACCTGAGCGTGCTCGTCGCGGGCGATGCGGGCCCAGTCCTCCGGCAGCCCGCCACGGACCAGGACGAGGCATCCCCGGTCGAGGACACCGGCGAACGCGGACAGCACCGCGAGGGCATCATGGGGTGGGGGCAGCACTACCCGCCGGTCGTCCCCGCCGGGTAGCCGGGACACGTCGGTGCCGCCCAGGACGTGGCTAGCCCCAGGGTGGGCGACGTGCAGGTCGGGTTCGGCGAGCACCTCCCGGTAATCGACCAGGGCCGGGTCGAGGTCGGAGAACCCCAGTCCGAGCGGGTGCAGCGAGCACGCGACGGTGGTGACCGGGCGCGGCCGCAGGTCGTCGGGCCCCACCACGACCAGGTCGGCGGCCTCCTCCTCGGAGATGTCGGAACCGAACTGCCACACCGCGAACGCCCACACCAGCGACACCCAGTGCCCGGCGTTCTGGTCCAGCAGCGGAAGCGCGACCGGGTCGCCGGGGGCCAGCCCCTGGGTGTCGAGGAAGTGCACGGTCTTGTCCACCCAGTTGGCGAACGTCCGCGCCGACAGCTCCACCCGCGCCGGTCGCTCCAGGTCGTAGTCAATGATGAGCGGTACCGCGCCGTCCCGGCGCACCCGCGCAGCGAGCCGGTCAGCGATCACGGAGACCCACCAGGAACCCGAGCCCCCAGGACAGGTGCATCACGGCTAGGACGAACGGCAGCCTCACCCGGACCTTCGCCGGGAGAGTCTTGATGACCGAACCGCCGACGATGACGGCACCGTAGCTGACGGGGGCGAGCAGCCCAAGCATCAGCCACCGCCTGCCGGACACCGCGCCTAGCGCCCCCGCCGAGGTACCGGCGGCGAGCCCGAGCACGGTGGCCGGGGCCGCCAGGTAGCGAAAGCTGGCGGTCTCTGGATGGCGCCGGATCACCTCGCGGCGCCACTGGCCCGTGCGGAAGAACTGGCGGGCCAACGCCCTGACCGACGAGCGCGGCCGGTAGACGACCCGCAGGGAAGGTGAATAGTAGACCAGGTGGCCCGCCTTGCGGAGGCGGTAGTTGAGCTCCCAGTCCTGGGCCCGCAGCATGCCCTCGTCGAAACCTCCCACGGCCCGCAGCACGTCCTTGCGGAACACGCCGAGGAACACCGTCTGGGCGGGGCCGGCCTGGGTATCGGCGAGGTGGAATCCGCCCCCACCGAGGCCGAGCCGGGAATTGTAGGCAGCCGCGATTGTCTGCTCGAAAGCGGTGCGGCCCTGCGCGTCCATGCGCCCACCCACGTTGGCCGCGCCGGTCTCTTCCAGCAGCTCGACCGCGGTCGTGATGTAACCGGGGCACAGTTCCCCGTGCGCGTCGACCCGCACGATGATGTCGTGGGCCGCGGCCTCGATCCCCCGGTTGAGCGCGTGCGGGGTGAAGCCTGGCGGGTTGTCAATCAGGCGAATCCGGCGGTCCTCCCCCGCCAGCCGTTCCGCGACCTGTCTCGTCCGGTCCTGCGATGGGGCGACCACCAGGATGAGTTCGAGCTCCCCCTCGTATGCCTGGTCGAGCACACCCGCGACGGACGCGGCGAGATGTTGCTCCTCGTCACGAACGGGCATGACGACACTGACCCCTGGATAGCGCATGTGCACCATTGTGTCCCAGACCGTCAAGCGGACTAACCGGCAGCCCGGCAAATGACCTCCAGATCCTCGGCCTGGGCCGGGGGCTGGCCTTCTCCGGGGCGGGGTGGCGACGTCCCCGCAGGCCTCGTGGTCTTGGGCGCCCGGGTCGCCTGGGCACCGCCCGCGGTGGCGGGTGGGGCCGCCGTGCCAGGCGTGGTGCTGGGCTCGTCCGCGGCCTCCGCGATCGCGGCCGCGACCCGGGTGCGGATCAGCCCGAAATCGGGACGACCCGGCTGGATGAGCGGGGGGACGAAGGACACCGACGCGATCCTGCGATCCCTCGCCCGCAGAGCCAGGTCCGCCAGCACGGCGATGTCGCCGGGAGCGGCGGAGGTCTTGAACATCCCGCTGCCCGCCGCGGCGAGGTCGTTGAACTTCGTCGCCACGGTCCACGGGTCTAGCTGCTTAGACATGGCGGCCAGAACACATCGTTGCCGCTGCATCCGCTCGTAATCGTCGGAGCCCTCCCGGGAGCGGGCAAACCAGAGTGCGTGATAGCCGTCCAGCAGAACGCCCTTGCCGGGCTGGATGTAGCCCGAAACCTTAGTGCTGACTCCGCCGATCGGGACCGGGCGGGCGATGTCCAGCCTGATGCCGCCGACCGCGTCGACGAGATCGGTGAACCCGGCCAGGTCGACCATCGCATAGAAGTTGATCTTGAGGCCGAGGATCTCCTCCACCGACTCCGTCATGGTCCGCAGGCCCGGTTCAGGTTCCCCCGGGAAGAGGTCCCGCCGCTCCTCGGCGAGCGTGTAGAGCCCGTTGAGCATGCACTCGCTCTTGGGGCAGTCGTACCCGTTGGGGTACAGCGCGTGCAGCGGGTTGGACGGTGGCAGCGGGGCGCCCTCCAGGTTTCGCGGGAGCCCGAACAGCACTGTCTGGCCAGTCGCGGCGTCAATGCTGGCCACCATGATCGAGTCGGGGCGCAGCCCCTCCCGGCTGGGACCCGAGTCGCCGCCGAGGAGCAAGATGTTGTAGCGGCCGTCGTGGCTCTCCGATTCGCCGCTACCGCCGAAGACCGTGCTCACCCGAGCGAGGCTGGCCAGCGTGGCCGAGACCACGCTCGCCAGGGTCCCCACCGTCACGCACAACAGCACGACCATGAGGGTGAGCACGGCCCTGACCCGGATGGCTGGACGCATCCAGTTCGCCCGGCGCAGGGCGTCCAGCTGAATCCCGATCCAGCCCAGGGCGACGAGCCAGACCCCTGCCCGGGCCAGCCACAGGCTCACGGGATGCAGCAGGAAACCGATGACCGCTCCGGGGGCCAGCCAGAGCCCGGCCAGGATCGCCGCGCAGCCCAACCACAGCGCGGCCCACACCCGCAGCGCAATGTGCCCGGCTCGGGGTGCGCCCCCCTGGATCTGCGCAGACCCCGGCAGCAGCACGGACATGACGACGTGGCCCACGGCCCGCCGCCGTCTGATCCGCAGGCTTGCGGATTCGGCTCGCGAGGCGGCTGTGTTCATGGCTGAGCTGGACTCCTCTGTCGTGGCTTTTCAGTATCGGTAGGCATTGCCGAGGACTAGCCTGCGCCACGCCGGGGCCAGCTTGATCGGAACCGATACGGTTGAGACGTGGGAAATGACGATCTCGACTGGCTGTACCGGCGAAACGAGCCGACCCCGGAGCCGACTAGGGTCTTGCCCCAGGCACCGCCCGCTCACCGCGGACCCGCTCAACCGGTCCCGCCCAGCCGTCCGCAGTCCTACCCGAGCCACCCCCAGCAGGGACGGCCCGCACCCGCTTCCCCGCGCCAGCCGCGTCCCCGGCGGCGCGGACGCACCATCCGGCGTGCGCTCACGCTGGTCATCGCAACCTGGCTGCTCTTCATGATCGGCACGCCCCTGTACGCCTGGATGAGGCTCGCCACGACCGACACCACTCCCGCGGCCACCCGGCCGCCCAGCCAGCCTGGGACCCTGATGCTGCTGGTCGGTTCGGATTCCCGGGACCAGCTGACCGCGACCCAGCGCGGCGAACTGGGTACCGGTGACGGCGGGGGGCGGCGGACCGACACCATGATGCTGCTGTATTCCCCGCCGAACGGACGCCCAGCGCTGATCTCCCTACCCCGCGACTCCTACCTGCCCATCCCGGGCCATGGCAAGAATAAGCTCAACGCGGCGTACTCCTTCGGTGGCGCACCGCTGCTGGTCGAGACCGTCGAACAGGCCACCGGACTGCGCATCGACGGCTACCTGGAGGTGGGTTTCCTGGGAATCGTGGAGATCGTAGACGCCCTGGACGGGATCGAGGTGTGCCTGCCCGCGCCGATCTCAGACCGGGACTCCCATCTTGAACTAGCGGCCGGATGCCAAACTCTCGACGGCAAAAATGCCCTCGGCTATGTACGCATGCGCAAGGCAGACCCCTTTGGCGACATCGGCCGAATGAATCGCCAGCGTCAGGTCATCGGGACCATTGCCAAGAAAGCCGCGCAGCCGCGTTATCTGCTCAATCCGGTGAACTATTTCAGGCTCAACATGGCCGCTTCTCGTACCCTGACCCGCGGCAACGACACCGGAATCCTTGAGCTGACTAGCGCCGTCCTGGGCTTCCGCGCCGTCGCGACCGGACAGGGCCTGACGATGACCGTCCCGATCGCCAATCCCAACGCCTCGACCCCGGCGGGGTCGTCAGTGCTGTGGAATGAGGCAGACGCCGCCGAGTTGTTCGGCCAGATCGCCTCAGGCTCTACCGATTCGCTGGACCGTTTCGCGAAATAGCCCCCACTACAGTTGGGTCAAAACCGGCAGGAGTAAACTTAACGGGTGCAGAACACAGACTAAGGGAGGAGTCGGTGATGCATCCCCAAAACCACAATCCTGGGTTCGCTCAGCAACCAGCCGGGCCCAATCCATTCATTACAGGACGCGAGGTGCCCCATCCGGCCCCGCAGCCACCGGCGTATCCGCCCCCAGCGACGGCACCCGCCAAGAAACGTTCGTCCCGGCTGGGCATCATCATCGGCGGTGTCGTCGCGCTGGTCCTGATCGGATGCGTCGCGGCGGTCGCGCTGTTCCTATTCCGAGGCGCCCCGGACCCGGCAAAAGCCCTGCCCGCGGACGCCGACCTAGTGGTGACCCTCGACTTGAATCCGAGCAACGCGAAGAAGCTGGAAATCTACCAGTTCCTCACCCGGTTCCCCAGTCTCAAGGAACAGCTCTCTTCTGAAGAGGAATTCAGCACCGATCCCCGCAAGGCGATCTGGAAAGCGACCTTCGGCCAAAACAGCGACATTGATTACGACGCCGAAATCAAGCCCTGGCTCGGCGATTCGGTCGGCGTGGCGATCCGCAACGCGCCCGGTTCGGCCAAACCGGCCGTGGTGACCGCCGTCCACGCCACCTCGCCGGAACAGGGCCGGGAATTCTTCCGCAAACGCGACGCCAACAGCCAGGTCTCGGTCGCTGGCAATTTCGTCATTATCGCTTCTGGGGATGGCGCCGCTGAGCTGGCAGAATCGGCCAAGACCAAGCCGCTGTCGTCGTCGAAGACCTACGCCGACGACATGAAACATGTCGGGGATGGCATGATCACCGCATGGGCCGGGGAATCTCTGGTGCCAGCGCTCAGCCAGCGTTCGGGGGTGAACGTCCCGTCCCATGCGACCCAGGTGCGCGGCGCTTTGTCCTTGGATATCAGCGCGACGAACACCGAGGTGAAGCTGTGGCACACCACCGGGCAGAGTCTCCCCAGCCGCGACGTGCGGGAACTGGTCGGCAGCCTGCCGGGCGACAGGACCTGGTCGGTGGCGGCCGCCAGCTTCAACGAGACCATGGTCGCCGACATGTATGCCGCGGTGAAACCGCTCCTCGGCAGGGACCTCGAACAGGCCGCCAAGTCTCTCGGGCTGACGCTGCCCACCGATCTCGCCACCCTGTTCGGCGACGAGACCGCGCTCGTCGGTTACCTAGCGCACCAGGGCCAGGGCGAACCGTCCGCGAAGAACGGGTACGCACTCGCTCTGGTGTCCAGGTCTTCTGACACCAACAAGCAGCTCCAGCTGTGGTCCAAGCTGCTCACCGGGTTTGAGCGCAACGGGGTCCCGCTTGGATTGGTCCCCGTCGTCGAGGGCGACCGCCTGGGGGTCGCCACCAGCGAGCAAGAGCTGCGGCCGCTGCTGGCACCGTCCGGGGCCCCGCTCGCCAACGACGAGTCCTACCGGGGTGCCGTCGACACCGCTGCGCCCGCCTACGCCATCGTCTACCTCGACATGGTCAAGTTCCTCGACGTCCAGGCGGCTATTTCGGCCCAGTTCGGCCAGCCCTTCAGGGTTCCGGAGGATCTTCGGGCCATCCGTGCAGTGGGCCTGACCTTCAGCCGAATCGACGACCGCAGCGCGACCATCACCATGAAGGTGCAGGTGCGCTGAGCCGGGATCAGCCCTGCTGGAGGCTCGAGCGGACCACCGCGCCCTTAGCGTGGGCGGCGTTGCGCAGCTCCGCCTGGAATCCGGCCATGCGCTCCAGCAGGGCCTCGTCCCCGATGCTCAGCATGCGGACGGCCAGCAGCCCCGCGTTGCGGGCGTTGCCGATGGCGACCGTCGCGACGGGGACCCCCGCTGGCATCTGGACGATGGACAGCAGCGAGTCCATCCCGTCGAGATACTTCAGCGCAACGGGCACCCCGATCACCGGGAGCGGGGTCAGCGAGGCGAGCATGCCGGGCAGGTGCGCCGCGCCCCCCGCCCCGGCGATGATGACTCGGATGCCGCGGGCGTGGGCGGCCCGCCCGAAGGCCACCATGTCCTCTGGCATCCGGTGGGCCGAGACGACGTCGGCCTCGTAGGGGACGCCGAACTCCGCCAGCGCGTCGGCGGCGGCTTTCATGGTCGGCCAGTCGGAATCGGAGCCCATGACGATTGAGACGAGCGGCTGATCAGGCATGTTGGTCTCCCATCAGGTAGTTGGCGGCGTGGCGCGCCCGCTGCGTGGCGCCAGAGGCGGTGGAGTCGAGCGTGGTGACGTGCCCGACCTTGCGTCCGGGCGTGACCGGTTTGCCGTACAGGTGCACGCGCAGCCGCGGGTCCTCCGCCAGGCAGTGGCCGAGCCCGGCGACCAGGTCTGGGACGGAGCCGCCCAGCACGTTGGCCATCGCGACGTGGCTGGCCCGCATCGCCGGGCTGCCGAGGGGCAGGCCGAGCACCGCGCGCAGGTGATTCTCGAACTGGCTGGTGAGGGCGCCGTCGATGCTCCAGTGGCCCGTGTTGTGCGGGCGCATGGCCAGTTCGTTGACGAAGACCCGCCCGTCGGCCGTCTGCATGAGCTCGACGGCGAGCACCCCGACGACGCCGAGTTCGGCGGCGATGCGCAGCGCCATCTGCTGGATGTCGGCGGCGGCTTCGTCGCTGAGGTCCGGAGCCGGGGTGAGCGTCTCGGCGCAGACCCCGGCGCGTTGCAGGGTCTGCGAGACCGGATAGGCCACCGACTGGCCCCCTGGCTCCCGTACCACTAGCGCCGACAGCTCACGGGTGAAATCGATGTATTCCTCGGCGACGATGCGGACCGCCTCGCCCGCGCTGATCTCGGGCTTGGCGGCGAAGGGTTCCCCGGCCTGGGCTGGGGAGTCCAGCTTGAAGACCCCCTTGCCGTCGTATCCCCCGCGGCTGGTCTTCGCGATGACCGGCCATCCCTTCGCCTCGCCGAAGGCGATGAGCTCGGCCTCGCTGGCACACACCCGGAAGGCGGGGACGGGGACGCCGAGGCCGCTCAGCCGCTCCCGCATGAGCGCCTTGTCCTGGGCGTAGACCAGCGCCTCCGGGCCGGGCCGGACCAGGACGCCCGCGTCCTGTAGGCGGTGCAGCAACGCGGTCGGGACGTGTTCGTGATCGAAGGTGATGACGTGACAGCCCGCGGCGAAGGCCGAGAGCGTCTCCGGGTCGGTGTAGTCGCCCACCGTCACGTCGGCGATCACCTGGGCAGCCGACGATCCGGACGATTCGCTGAGCAGCCGGATCTGCACGCTGAGCCCGATGCTGGCCTGGTGCATCATGCGGGCCAGCTGCCCCCCGCCGATGATTCCGATGGTGTACTGGTTCGCCACGCCCGGCAGCCTATCGTCCGCCGCAGCCGCGCGTGTCCGCTAGGTGATGCTCAGTCGTCGTGCACCGGATTCTCGGCCCTCATGTCGCCAAACAAGATGTCGGTGATCTGCACGTGGACCCGTTCGATGTTCGGCAGGTCCGGCAGGATGAGCGGCTGTTCGGCCGCGGTCTCTAGGATCAGCGTGCCGCAGCCGAGCAGCCGGTCCACCAGGTCCCGCTCGTACTGCACGTTGTTGACCCGCCGCAGCGGCAGGTCGTGCCCGGTGCGGGTGATGACCCCGGTGCGGGTGATGATCCGGCGATTGGTGACGGTGTAGGTGCTGGTGAGCCACACCAGGAAAGGCCACACGACCCATACCAGGATGAGCAGGGCATACAGGCCCACCACCGCATAAGTGCCCCACGGCTTCCACCCCTCGGGCTGCACCGCGAGGAACACGCCCAAGCCACCCGAGGCGAAGATCAGGATCACGGCCTGCCAGAACAGCTTCTTGACGTGGGTGCGCAGGTGCAAGACGACATGTTCGTCCATGCCGAGCAGTTTCGGGTCGAATGCCATGGCGCCATTGTCTCACCCTGGCCGGAACCCCTCCAGCCGGGCGGGGCGCCTACGCTCCCCCGGCGGGCTGGCCGAGCCGGGCGTGGACGACGTCGCCCACCGCGAAAGCCCGCCGCTGCCCCGCGATATCGACCACGAGGCGCCCCTGCCGGTCGATCCCAACGCCTACGCCGGAGAAGCACTCGTCCTCACTGACGGTGATCGTCAGCGGCGCCCCGATGGAGGCGCACAGCTCCCGGTACTCCGGCACCGGGGGCCCGGTGTGAATCCATTCGCCGTACAGCCGGTCGAGGGCGGCCAGGACCGCGGTGACCACGGCGTCGCGCTCCTGCGGCAGCCCGGCCAGCGCGAGCGAGGTGGCGTGCGGCACCGGCAACTGCTCGCGGGTGAGGGCCAGGTTGATCCCGATGCCCACGACCGCCGCGGGGCCCTGGGGGGACTCGATGCACTCGCTGAGAATCCCGCAGACCTTCAGCCCGTCGATCAGCACGTCGTTGGGCCATTTGAGGCTGATCCGCGGCCCGGCCCCGGTCAGGGTGCGCAGGCCCCGGGTCACCGCCATCCCCGCCAGCAGCGACAGCCAGCCCCAGCCCTCCGCCGCCGACCCCGGACGCAGCAGCACCGACATCGCGACCGAACCCCCCGCCGGGCTCGCCCAGGTGCGGGTTCTCCGGCCCCGTCCCGCGGTCTGCTCGTCGGAGACCAGCACATAGCCCTCGGCCGCGCCGCCCCGGGCGAGGGCCGCCACGTCGGCGTTGGTCGATCCGGTGGTCGCGACCGACTCGACGGTGTGGAAGCGGGAGACCCCCGAAATTGTGCGAAGAATCACAGCTTTTGTCTCCGGTTCGCGCGACATGGGCTTCAGGATAGGCCGCACATCCGAGGGTTGACACGGTAGGGTCAGCCTATGGAGATCGACATCCACACCACCGCCGGTAAGTTGGCCGATCTGGGACGCCGCATCGACGAGGCTGTCCATGCGGGTTCAGCTGCCGCCGTTGAGAAGCAGCACGCCAGAGGTAAGCAGACCGCGCGCGAACGCGTCCTTGCGCTCCTGGACGAGGGAACCTTCACCGAACTCGACGAGTTCTCCCGCCACCGCAGCCACGCTTTCGGGATGGAAAAGAAACGCCCCTACGGTGATGGGGTCATCACGGGCATGGGCGCCATCCACGGCCGTCCGGTATGCGTTTTCAGCCAGGACGTGACCATCTTCGGTGGCGCCCTCGGTCAGGTCTACGGCGAGAAGATCGTCAAGATCATCGATTTCGCGACCAAGACCGGCTGCCCCCTCATCGGGATCAACGAGGGCGGTGGCGCCCGCATCCAGGAGGGCGTGGTCTCCCTCGGCCTGTACGGCGAGATCTTCCGCCGCAACACGCT
Source organism: Propionibacteriaceae bacterium (assembly GCA_030529455.1). Classification (GTDB taxonomy): domain Bacteria; phylum Actinomycetota; class Actinomycetes; order Propionibacteriales; family Propionibacteriaceae; genus JAUMWV01. The sequence continues at coordinate 20,947 of JAUMWV010000007.1, forward strand.
CGCCTCCGGCGTCATCCCCCAGATCTCGCTCATCATGGGCGCCGCGGCCGGCGGACACGTGTACTCCCCCGCGCTGACCGACTTCATCGTCATGGTCGACCAGACTTCCCAGATGTTCATCACCGGGCCTGCCGTCATCAAGACGGTCACCGGCGAGGACGTCAGCATGGAGGAGCTCGGCGGCGGGCGCACCCACAACACCAAGAGCGGCAACGCCCACTACCTCGCCGCCGACGAGGCCGACGCCATCGAGTACGTGCGCGACCTCATCAGCTTCCTGCCGCAGAACAACCTCGAGGACCCGCCCGTCTACGAGGACGAGGTCGACCTCACGATCACCGACCACGACCGCAAGCTGGATTTCCTGATCCCAGACGCCGCGAACCAGGCCTACGACATGAAGGAGGTCATCCGCACGGTCCTGGACGATGACGAGTTCCTGGAGGTCCAGCCGCTGTTCGCCCCGAACATCATCTGCGGCTTCGGCCGGGTCGAGGGACGCTCGATCGGCATCGTGGCGAACCAGCCGACGGTTTTCGCGGGCTGTCTGGACATCAACGCCTCCGAGAAGGCGGCCCGGTTCGTGCGCACCTGCGACTGCTTCAACATTCCGGTGCTCACCTTCGTCGACGTGCCCGGCTTCCTGCCCGGCACCGACCAGGAGTGGAACGGCATCATCCGGCGCGGCGCGAAACTGATCTACGCCTACGCCGAGGCGACGGTCCCGCTGCTCACCGTCATCACCCGCAAGGCCTACGGCGGCGCCTACGACGTCATGGGTTCCAAGCACCTGGGCGCCGACATCAACCTGGCCTGGCCGACCGCGCAGATCGCGGTGATGGGTGCCGAGGGTGCGGTCAACATCTTGTACAAGAACGAGCTGGCCGAGGCCGAGGACCCCGACAAGCGCCGCAAGGAACTGATCGACGAGTACAACGACGAGCTGGCCAATCCCTACGTCGCGGCCGAGCGGGGCTATGTGGACCAGGTGATCTACCCCCACGAGACCCGGTCTCAGGTGATCCGGGTCCTGCGTCTGCTGCGGGGCAAGCGTGAGTCCCTGCCGCCGAAGAAGCATGGGAACATCCCGCTATGAGCGAGACGATCCCGGCGGCTGCCCTTACCGCCCCGCCCATCCGGGTCGGTAAGGGGCACCCGACCGACGAGGAGCTCGGCGCCCTGCTCGCCGTGATCGCGGCCGCCACGCGGCCGCAGCCGCCGCAGCGCGAGACCGACGACCGTCCGATCGCGGGGGGCTGGGCGTCCTATTACCGGACCGTCCGGCGCTCGCTCGTGCCCGGCCGCGAGGCCTGGCGCAACACCTACCGCTAGGGACGAGAGGGCCTGCTGCCGACCGTGAACCCGCCCACGAGGATGCGTTTCGTTCTGGCTTCAGCCTCACCAGCGCGGCTGCGCGCGCTGCGGGGAGCTGGGGTCGAACCCGAGGTGGTGCCGCCTCACGTCGACGAGAGCGCCTACCAGGCACCCTCCCCAGGCGAGCTGGCGACGCTTCTGGCCCGGACCAAGGCAGAGGAAGTGTTCGCCCGCCTGGACATCTCTGGTCCTACGATCGTCGTGGGCTGCGATTCGCTGCTGGAGTTCGACGGCCTGCCCTATGGCAAACCCGGTTCAGCAGAGGCCGCGATCATGCGCTGGTACCGGATGCGAGGCCGCCAGGGGGTGTTCCATACTGGCCATCACGTGATCGTCTCGGACGGCCGCTGCCTGCGCGAGGCGAACCGACTGGCGCGCACGCTCGTGCGGTTCGCCGACCTCACCGACGCCGAGATCGCAGCCTACGCCGCCACCGGCGAACCAGCCCGGGTCGCTGGCGGTTTCACCATCGATGCCCTCGGCGGCCCATACGTCACACACCTGGAGGGAGATCCGCACACCGTGACCGGCCTATCCCTGCCCTTGCTGCGCCAGGTGCTGCTGGACCTCGGGATCGTGTGGCACTCCCTGTGGGAAGACCCTGGCCACGGCCCGGGGCCGGGGTCTATTCCCTAGGGCGGCAACCCGGGCTGGCGGTCATCCGGTGCGTCTCAGGGTCAGCGCGGTGACGTCTCCCGAGGAGGTGAGCGCGCCCCGGTAGCCGGGGCCCTCGAAAACCAACGAACCGGGTGCCTCCCCCGAGATCCGGTACCCCTGCCCCGGGAGATTCGCGCGTAGGTAGTCGCTGACGAGGCTGGCCTCTGGAGCGGAGATGATGAGGGTCACGACCTTCGGGTCGTCAATGTCGATGACGCCCCTGGTCGAGGCGGGCAAGCTGAAACCGGGCGGGCCGTTGTTGATGCCAAAGGCGGCCAGGGGGCGGCCGTCGGGCGGGATCGGCGCGAGGCTCTGCCGTGGGCTCGGAACCGGCAGCGGGGCGGCCGCGCACCCGGCCGCCGCTATCACCAGCACCACGGCCGCCAGCAGCGCCCTCACTGGAAAGCCACCGGCTGGGCCGGTCCCAGGCCGAGCGAGACCAGGCGGGTCAGCCTCGCCGGGGCGTCCGCGGGCAGGGCGTCGGGGCTGAACCAGGCCACCTCGGTCGCCTCCCCGTCGGCGGGCCAAGGGTGGCCCGCGCACCACCGGGACACGAAGGAGTGGTCGAGGTACTGGCAGCGGTCCCCGTTGGCGTAGGTCATCTCGTCCCCGACCAGCAGCTGGATCATGCGTTCCACCTCGATCTGCACCCCGAACTCCTCCAGCGCCTCGCGCACGATGGTCTCGGCCGGGTGCTCGCCCGGTTCGACGATCCCGGCCACGTGATCCCACTGCCCCGTGTCCGCCCGCCTGCCCAGCAGCACCTCCAGCCTCGGCTGAGTGCGATAAATCACAGAACGGGCTCCGGACAGCCATAACAGGTCGTGTCCGACCCGTTCCCGAAGCCGCAGGATGAAATCTGGTGTTCCCACATTGGCAGCATAGGCCAGCACATTCACCCGATAGCCCCTAAACTCTGCGACATAGCCGTTCGAGGAGGAACTGTGGGACAAGCCACCATCAGCAAGGTCTTGATCGCCAACCGCGGCGAGATCGCCGTCCGAGTCATCCGTGCCGCAGCCGATGCCGGAATCGCCAGCGTCGCCATCTACGCCGATTCGGACTCTGAGGCACTGTTCGTCAAACTCGCCGACGAGGCATTCGCGCTCAACGGTGCGACGCCGGCGGAAACCTATCTGAATGTCGCCAAGGTGATCGGTATCGCCCAGCGCGCCGGAGCGGACGCGATTCATCCAGGGTATGGGTTCCTGGCAGAAAACGCTGCCTTCGCCCAGGCCGTCATCGATGCCGGGCTCATCTGGATCGGGCCACCGCCCGCCGCGATCGATGCGCTCGGCGACAAGGTCAAGGCCCGGCACATCGCCCAGAAGGTCGGTGCCCCGCTCGTGCCCGGCACACCCGACCCGGTGGCCGACGCCGAGGAAGTCGTGGCCTTCGCCACCGAACACGGGCTGCCGATCGCCATCAAGGCCGCCTACGGCGGTGGCGGACGCGGGCTCAAGGTCGCCCGGACGATGGAGGAGATCCCAGAACTATTCGAGTCCGCCACCCGGGAGGCCGTGACCGCGTTTGGCCGCGGCGAGTGCTTCGTCGAGCGCTACCTCGACAAGCCACGCCACGTCGAGACCCAGTGCCTCGCCGACGCCCACGGCAACGTCGTGGTGGTCTCCACCCGCGACTGCTCCCTGCAGCGGCGCCACCAGAAGCTGGTCGAGGAGGCTCCCGCCCCCTTCCTCAGCGAGGAGCAGGTCTCGCGTCTGTACGCCGCCAGCAAGGCGATCCTGCGGGAGGCCGGATACGTCGGGGCCGGAACCTGCGAGTTCCTGGTCGGCCGGGACGGCACGATCTCCTTCCTCGAAGTCAACACCCGCCTGCAGGTCGAGCACCCGGTCTCCGAAGAAGTGACCCACCTCGACCTGGTGCGCGAGATGTTCCGCATCGCTGCCGGTGAGGAACTCGGCTACGGCGACCCGGTCGTCAGCGGCCACTCCATCGAGTTCCGCATCAACGCCGAGGACGCCGGGCGCAACTTCATGCCCGCACCCGGCACCCTGGTCAAGTGGCACGCCCCGACCGGTCCCGGTATCCGGGTCGACGAGGGGTACCACGTCGGCATGACGGTTCCCGGCGCCTTTGATTCCCTCGTCGCCAAGGTCATCGTGACCGGCGCCGACCGGGATCAGGCCATGGCCCGCGCCCGCCGGGCGCTGTCCGAGATCGTGCTCGAAGGCATGCCGACGGTCATCCCCTTCCACCGGGCGGTGCTCACCGATCCGGCCTTCACCGCACCCGATGGGCAGTTCGGCGTGCACACCCGCTGGATCGAGACCGAGTTCACCGGTGAGATCCCCGCCTACAAGGGGGTGCTCGGCGAGAGTGAGGACGAGGACGAGCCTCAGGTGGTCGTGGTGGAGGTCAACGGCCGCCGGGTGGAAGTCAAGCTACCGGCGTCCCTGTCGGCACCGAAGGCCACCGCGACCAAGATCGCCCCGCGTCCGAAGAAGCGCGACCGCGGCGACGCCAAGGTCCAGGAGGTTTCGGGCAACGCGCTGGCCGCGCCGATGCAGGGCACGATCGTGAAGAAGGCCGTTGCCGACGGAGACCGGGTCAGCGAGGGCGACCTGGTGATCGTCATGGAGGCCATGAAGATGGAGCAGCCGCTCAACGCGCATCGCTCCGGGGTCATCAAGGGCCTCTCGGTCGAGGTCGGAGCAACCGTGACCTCCGGCGCCGTGCTGTGCGAGATCATCGACGCTGAATAACCCACGCTGTGCGGCAGGGGCGTGGCCGGTGCGGCCGTGCCCCTGCCGTGTGTTCGCTGTGAGCTGGCCACGGCGCGCCGCGCGAGCCAGAACCGGCGGCCGGGGCAGGGCACAATGGAGACCATGAACAGTGGTCTCTTGCTCCTGCTGATGGTCTTGCTCGTCCTGGCAGTGGTTCTGCCGCTAACCCGCAGGAACAAGCAGATCAGGGCACAGCGGGCACGGCAACTGCCGCCCCAGCAGTGGGGCCAGCACCCCCAGCCACAGCAGTGGGCCTATCAGCCCCCGCCTCCCCCCGGGTGGGGAGCCGCGCCGCCTTTCGCCGCAGCGCTACGGGCCACCGACGAGGACATCACGACGTTCGGCGACGAGCTGCGCGGCCTCGACCTGGAGGTCGCTGGCCACACCCTGGATGAGGCAGCCCGGCAGGACTACCAGCGGGCTCTCGACGCTTATGAGCACGCTAAGGAGTCCCTCGCCCGGGTACGGTCTCCGCAAGAGATCCGGCACGTCACCTCGATCCTCGAAGATGGCAGGTATGCCATCACCTGCGTGAAGGCCAGGGTCGCGGGGCAGCCGTTGCCGGTGAAGCGGCCGCCCTGTTTCTTCAACCCGGCGCACGGACCCTCCGCCCAGAACGTGTCCTGGGCCCCTCCCGGCGGCATTCCCCGGGAGATCCCGGCCTGCGCGGCCGACGCCGAGCGGGTGCTGGCGGGGGCCGACCCGCACATCCGCACCGTCGGCCACGGCGCGGCCCGGCTGCCGTACTGGCAGGACGCCGCCTACGCCCCCTACGCGCAGGGCTACTATTCCAGCTGGCAGGCCGACAAGCTGGTGCGTGGACTGGCGGTGGGCACGGCCGTATTCGCGGGCCTGTCGATCCTGCCGCACCTGGCTCAGGGGATCGGCGAGATCGTCGAGGACATCCTCGACGACCTCGACTGATCTGGCCTATTGGGTCAGGAACTCCGAGTGATTGTGCAGCCTGCGCGCCGCCTCGGCGATTGAGCCCGACAGCGACGGGTAGACGGTGAAGTCCTGGCTGAAGTTGTCCACGGTGATGCGTTCGGCGACCGCGACCGAGATCGGGTGGATGAGCTCGGAGGCGTAGGGCGCCACGACCACACCGCCGACGATGATGCCGGTCGTCGGCAGGCAGAACAGCTTGACGAATCCCCTCCGCAGGCCCTGCATCTTCGCCCGGGCGTTGGACGACAACGGCAGCAGCACCTGCACCGCCTTGACCTCCCCCGCGTCCACCTGGGCCTGGGTGATACCGACCGTGGCGATCTCGGGGGCGGTGAACACGTTGGACGACACCCGCCTCAGGTCGAGCGGGGCGACCGCGTCCCCCAGCGAGTGCCACATGGCGATCCGGCCCTGCATGGCCGCGACCGAGGCGAGCGCGAAGACCCCCGTGACGTCGCCCGCGGCGTAGACCCCACGGGCGGAGGTGCGGGAGACCCGGTCCACCACGATGTGGCCCGAGGCTTTGAGCCGCACACCGGCCTCCTCCAGCCCGATGCCCGAGGTGTTCGGGATCGCGCCGACCGCCATGAGGCAGTGCGACCCCTCGACGGTGCGGCCGTCCTCCAGCAGAACACGCACGCCCGCTCCGGTGCGCTCGGCCGCGATCGCCCGGCTGCGGCTCATGACCTTCATGCCGCGCTCCTCAAAGGCCTCTTGCAGCACCGCCGCGGCGTCGTGGTCCTGGCCCGGCAGCACCTGGTCGCGGGAGCTGACCAGCACGACCTCCACGCCGAGCGCGTCGTAGGCCGAGGCGAACTCGGCCCCGGTGACGCCGGAGCCCACGACGATGAGACGTTCGGGCAGTTCGCTCAGGTGGTAGACCTGTTTCCAGTTGAGGATGCGTTCCCCGTCGCACCGGGCAGTCGGCAGCTCCCGCGGGGTGGTGCCGGTCGCCACCAGGATGATGTCGGCGGCCAGCCGTTCCTGGCCGTCCGCCGTACTGGCGATGACGGCCTCGGTGCCGTCGAGACGGCCGCTTCCGGCGATCACGCGCACCCCTTCGGCGGTCAGCTTGGCCCGGATGTCATCGGATTGGGCCCGGGCGAGCTCCCGCACCCTGCGGTTGACCGTGGCGAGGTCGACCTGGACCGACCCGGTCACGGGCTCCGGGGCATCAGCCGGGCCGAGGCGCAACCCCAGCTCGGCCGCCTGCCGCATGGTCGTCATGACCTCGGCCGTCGCGATGAGGGTCTTGCTGGGCACGCAGTCGGTCAGCACGGCGGCGCCGCCGAGGCCGTCTCTCTCGATGAGCGTGACCTCCCCGCCCAGCTGTTTACCGACGAGGGCGGCCTCGTAGCCGCCCGGCCCACCACCGAGGATCACAACTTTGGTCACGGGAGCATTCTGGCACAGGGCATAGTAGGGATATGACACTCGATCCGAAACAAGCCGCCATTGCTGCCGCCGAGTACCTGAGAGCCGCCGTGGGCCTCGACCAGATCGATGTCGCCCTCGTCCTGGGCTCTGGGTGGAGCAGCGGCGCCGACCAGTTGGGCGAGACCATCGCCACCGTCGAACTGGGCAGCGTGCCCGGCTTCGCCAAGCCCGTCGTCGCTGGACACGGGGGCGAGCTGAGGGCCGTCCGCACCGCGACCGGCAAAGCCGCCGCGGTATTCACCGGACGCACCCACTACTACGAGGGACGCGGCGTCGAGCCGGTCGTCCACGGGGTCCGCACGGCGGCCGCGTGGGGGGCCAGCATCATGGTGCTGACCAATGGGTGCGGTGGCCTCGTCCCGGACTGGGCGCCCGGCACCCCGGTCCTCATCCGCGACCAGATCAACCTCACCGCCGACACCCCGCTGCGCGGTGCGACCTTCATCGACATGACCGAGGCCTACTCGCCCAGGCTCCGTCGGCTCGCCCACGAGGTCGACCCGACGCTGCCCGAGGGCGTCTACGTCCAGTTCCGCGGTCCGCAGTACGAGACCCCGGCCGAGGTGCGGATGGCGAAGGTGCTGGGCGGTGACCTGGTCGGCATGTCCACGACACTGGAGACCCTGGCCGCCCGGGAAGCCGGAATGGAGGTGCTGGGGATCTCCCTCGTCACGAACCTGGCGGCCGGGATCAGCCCCACTCCCCTCGACCACGCCGAGGTCATCGAGGCGGGCAGGGCAGCGGCGCCGCGGCTGGCCGCGCTGCTGGCCGGAATCGTCGGAAAACTCTAGAGGGGGCTGCCATGACCGATCTGATCCGGCTCGCCGAGGCCTGGCGCGACCAGGACCCGGACCCCACGACCCGGGACGCGCTCGACCAGCTGCTGGTCCAGGCCCAGGCCGACGACCCGGCGGTGGCTGGCATCGCGGTGGAGGAGCTGCACCAGGCCTTCGCGGGCCCGCTGGAGTTCGGCACCGCGGGGCTGCGCGGCGCCCTCGGCCCCGGCCCGGCCCGGATGAACCGCGTCGTGGTCTCGCAGGCGGCGGCCGGGTTCGCCGCGTGGCTGACGCGGCAGGGGCACCGCGGCGGGCGGGTCATCGTGGGCTTCGACGCCCGCTACAACTCGGATGTCTTCGCCCGCGACACCGCCGAGATCATGACCGGCGCCGGGTTCGAGGTGCTGCTGACGGACCAGCCGACCCCGACCCCGGTGGTGGCGTTCGGCATCAAACACTTCGGCTGCGTCGCCGGCGTGGTGGTCACCGCCTCACACAACCCACCCGCCGACAACGGCTACAAGGTCTACCTCGGCGACGGTTCCCAGATCGTCAGCCCGACCGATGACGAGATCGCCGCCGAGATCGCGGCGGTCGCGGCGCGACCCTTCGGTGAGATCATCCGGGCGCAGGGCTGGCGCGTCGTCGACCAGGAACTCCTGGACGCCTACGCCGAACGTGCCGCCTCCCTGGTCCCCCCGGAGGCCCCGCGCTCGGTGTCGTGGGTGTACACCGCGATGCACGGCGTCGGGTCCAGGGTGGTGCGCGAGGTGGTGCGGGCCGCCGGGTTCCCCCCGGGTATCCCCGTGGCGGAACAGGACGATCCCGATCCGGCCTTCCCCACCGTGGCCTTCCCGAACCCCGAGGAGCCCGGCGCCATCGACCTGGCGATCGCGCTCGCCAGCCAGCAGGAAGCGGATCTGGTCGTGGCCAACGACCCGGACGCCGACCGCTGCGCCGTCGCGGTTCCCGTCGGGGGCACGTGGCGGATGCTGACCGGGGACGAGCTGGGTGCGCTGCTCGGCGACGACGCGCTGCGCCGCGGCGTCGAGGGCACCTACGCCTGCTCGGTGGTCTCCTCCACGCTGCTCGGCACGATGGCCGGGGCGCACGGCCGCCCCTTCACCACGACCCTGACGGGGTTCAAGTGGATCGGCCGGGTGCCCGGCCTCGCGTTCGGCTACGAGGAGGCGATCGGGTACTGCTGCGATGCCGGGGCGGTCCCCGACAAGGACGGGATCACGGCGCTGCTGACGGTGCTGCGGCTGGCCGCCGAACTCAAGGCCCAGGGCCTGACCATCGCGGATCGCCTGGACGAGATCGCCCGAGCCTACGGCGTGCACGCCACCAGCCAGCTCTCGGTGCGCGTGGCGGACGTGTCCATCATCGCCAACGCCATGGCTAGGCTGCGCGCGGCGCCGCCCGCGTCCCTGGGCGGGGCCCCGGTCACGGTGCGCGACCTGCGCGACGGCGGGGAGCTGCCGCCGACCGACGCGGTGGAGCTCACCGGCGAGCGGGTCCACGTGGTGGCCCGGCCGTCGGGCACCGAACCCAAGCTGAAGTGCTATCTGGAGGCGCGGGTCTCGCCCGAGGAGTCCCGCGCCGACCTGGCCGCTGCCCGGGCCGCGGCGGCCCAGCTGCTGCAGGGGCTGCGGGCCGACATGTCGGCCGCGCTCGGCGTCTGACCCACGGTGGGGCACCGGCTCAGGACCGGTGCCCCAGCGGCAGAAGAATCTCTCCCCCAGCTTTGATATTTCACAGGGATCGGCCCAGGCTAACGCAATATTCTTTCGCCCCTACTAAATCTTGCGAAAAACCATCGCGCCGGTGCCACACTGTGAGTGTGAACACCTTGCCAGATACCCGCTCCGGGCGGCACCCGTCCCAGGCGCCCGGACGCATCGCCGAGCACCTCGCCGGAATCCCTCCGGGGCAGCCCGGTTCGCCGACGCGGGCCGCGATCGCGGCGGAGGAAGAACACCTCGCCCGCAACTACTACCCGCTCCCCGTGGTGATCGCCTCGGGGGTGGGCGTGTGGGTCACTGACGTCGAGGGCCGCCGCTACCTCGACGCGCTGGCTGCCTATTCCGCCCTCAACTTCGGCCACCGCCCGCCCCGCCTCATCGAGGCGGCCAAACGCCAGCTCGACACGCTGACGCTGTCCAGCCGGGCCTTCCATTCCGCTCCGCTCGGGCCCTTCGTCGCGGAGCTGGCGGCCCTCGCGGGCAAGGAGGCCGTCCTGCCGATGAACACCGGGGTCGAGGCCGTCGAGTCCGGGATCAAGATCGCCCGCCGCTGGGCCTACGAGGTGAAGGGCGTCCCCTATGGCACCGCGGAGATCATCGTCGCCAGCCGGAACTTCCACGGTCGGACGACCACGGTGATCTCGTTCTCCGACGACGAGTTGGCCCATCGCGGGTACGCGCCGTTCATGCCGGGTTTCATCCGGGTTCCCTACGACGACGCCGACGCCATCGCGGCGGCGATCACCCCGCGCACCGCCGCCGTGCTGGTCGAACCCATCCAAGGCGAGGCCGGGGTGTATGTGCCCGCCCCGGACTACCTACCGCGGGTGCGGCAACTGACCAGGGAAGCCAACGTTCTGTTCATCGCCGACGAGATCCAGTCCGGCCTCGGCCGGACCGGCGCGACCTTCGAATGCGACAACGCCGGGGTGGTCCCCGACATGTACCTGCTCGGCAAGGCCCTCGGCGGCGGGGTCGTCCCGGTCAGCGCCGTCGTGGCCGACTGGGACGTCATGGGAGTCCTCACCCCGGGGTCCCACGGTTCCACCTTCGGCGGTAACCCGCTGGCCGCCGCCGTGGGCGTCGAGGTCGTGCGCATGCTGAGCACCGGCGAGTACCAGCGGCGCGCCCGGGACCTCGGTGCCCGGATGCACGACGGGTTGCGCCGCCTCGTCGGGAGCGGCCTCACCGCGGTGCGCGGGCGCGGGCTCTGGGCGGGCATCGACATCGACCCTGCCCTCGGCACCGGCCGGGACGTCTGCCTGCGGCTGCTGGCGGGCGGCGTCCTCGCCAAGGACACCCACGGGCAGACCATCCGCCTGGCACCGCCGCTGGTCATCACGGCAGACGAGGTGGACTGGCTGCTGGACCGGTTCGCGGCGGCGCTGGGCTGAGGCCGGGGGCTACACTGCGGGGGTGATTATCGCTGCCGCAGACGGGTCCTCGCTGTCCAACCCCGGACCGGCGGGCTGGGCGTGGTACATCGACAACGAGCGCTGGGCACGCGGCGGGTGGCCGCGCGGCACCAACAACATGGGCGAGCTCATGGCCGTCCTCGACCTGCTGCGCCAGAGCGCCGGGAGCCCCGAACCGCTCCACGTGCTGTGCGACTCGCAGTACGTCATCAACTCCCTCACCGTCTGGATGCCCGGCTGGAAGCGCCGCGGCTGGAAGAAAGCCGACGGTAAGCCCGTGCTCAACATCGACCTGCTCCAACAGCTGGACGCCGCGCTGAGCGGCCGCCGGGTCAGTTTCGAATGGGTCAAGGGCCACTCCGGGCACCGCCTCAACGAGGCCGCCGACTCGCTCGCCCGCGGGGCCGCGGAGGCCTACGCCGCCGGAACCACGCCAAGCTCCGGACCCGGTTTCGGCCCCGGAGCACCGGCCCCCACCGTCTCCCCTGCCCCGCCCGAAACCGGCCAGGACTGCCTGTTTTGAACCTCGTCACCGCGTCGGGACGCGCGGCGCCGAGGCAGTATCATGAAGACGCCCAACGCGACCATCCGAAAGCGACCATGAACCAGCGCCACATCTTCGTCACGACCGCCCTGCCCTACGCCAACGCGAAGTTCCACGTCGGCCACATGATGGAATACATCCAGGCCGACATCTGGGTGCGCGCACAGCGCATGCTCGGCCACCAGGTCGACTTCGTGTGCGCCGACGACACCCACGGCGCCCCCATCATGCTGGCCGCCGCGAAGGCGGGCAAGACGCCCCAGGAGTTCGTCTCCGAGATCGGCGCCGGGCGCAAACCCTACCTCGACGGGTTCCACATCAGTTTCGACAACTGGTCGAGCACCGACTCCCGGTCAACCACGAACTCGCCCGCGACATCTACCGCGACCTGCGCGCGGCCGGGCTCGTCGAGGTCCGCGAGATCGAACAATATTTCGATCCCGACCAGGGCATGTTCCTGCCCGACCGCTACATCAAGGGCACCTGCCCGTTCTGTAGCGCACCGGATCAGTACGGCGATAACTGCGAGGTCTGCGGCCGGGTGTACTCCCCGACCGACCTGGTCGACCCCTATTCGACGGTGTCGGGCGCCACTCCGGTGCTGAAAAGCAGCGAACACTATTTCTTCAAGCTCTCCGACCCCCGCTGCGTCGACTTCCTGAAGGACTGGACGCAGGACGGGCGGCTCCAGCCCGAGGTCGCGAACAAGGTGCGGGAATGGTTCACGCTGGAGGGCGGGCTGGCCGACTGGGACATCTCCCGGGACGCACCGTATTTCGGCATTGAGATCCCGGACGCCCCCGGCAAGTACTTCTACGTCTGGATGGACGCCCCGATCGGCTACCTCGCGTCCCTGAAGGAATTGCTCGACCGCCGCGGCGTCGACATGGCCGACTATTTCGCCAACCCCGCGCTGCGCCAGTATCACTTCATCGGCAAAGACATCGTGACGTTCCACACCCTGTTCTGGCCCGCGATGCTGAAGTTCAGCGGCCGCAAGGTGCCCGACAACGTCTTCGTCCACGGTTTCCTCACGGTGAAGCAGGAGAAGATGAGCAAATCGCGGGGCACCGGGTTGGACCCGATGGCCTACCTGGACCTGAAGATGAACCCGGACTGGCTGCGCTACTACCTCGCGGCCAAGCTCAGCGCCCGCAACGAGGACATCGACTTCACCGCGGAGGATTTCGCGCTGCGCGTCAATTCCGACCTGATCGGCAAGTATGTCAACATCGCCTCGCGGGCGGCGGGCTTCATCACCAAGCGTTTCGGCGGGCGGCTCGGCGAGATCTCGGCGGATTCCGCGGCCCTGCTCGGCGGGCTGGCCGACATGGTGCCAGCGGTCGCCGCGCTCTACGACGAACGCGAGTTCGGTAAGGCGATGCGTGAGATCATGCACGCGGCCGACCGGGTCAACGAATACGTCGAGGCCAACAAGCCGTGGGAGCTGGCCAAGGCCGAGGGGGCCGAGGCCCGGCTGCACGAGGTGTGCACCACCTGCATCGAGGCCTTCCGGTTGCTGACGCTGGCGCTCAAGCCGGTGCTGCCCGGGCTGGCCGCGCAGGTCGAGGGCTGGCTGAACATCGCTCCGCTGAGTTTCGCGGACGCCTCCACCCGCCTGGGGGCTGGGCACGAGATCGGGCGCTACAGCCACCTCATGCAGCGCGTCGACCCCAAGCAGCTGGACGCCCTGTTCGCCGCCCCCACCCCGGAGCCGGAGCCGGTTCCCGCCCCTGGCGGCGCCGAGATCGCCCCGACCATCTCCTTCGACGATTTCGCCAAGGTCGATCTGCGCATCGCCCGGATCGCCAGTGCCGAGCCGGTCGAGGGGTCGACCAAGTTGCTCCGCCTGAGCCTCGACATCGGCGAGCCGCAGCCGCGGACGGTGCTCAGCGGCATCGCCTCGGCCTACGCCCCCGCCGACCTGGTGGGCAAGCTCACGGTGATGGTGGCCAACCTGGCTCCCCGCAAGATGAGGTTCGGCGTCTCCGAGGGCATGGTGCTCGCCGCCGGTCACGCCGACGAGAAGGCCAACCCCGGGATCTACCTGCTGGAGCCCTTCCCAGGGGCCACCCCGGGCCTGCGGGTCAGCTGAGGCGTCCCGGCCGGTTTCCGCCCAGCCCGGGGCCAGGCCCCGGGCGTCGCTCAGGCCTGCGCGGTCTCGGGTGAGGCGGGGTTGAGGGCCGCCAGCAGCGCCGTCGCCTGGCGCATCGTGACGGGTTCGAACCCGGCCCGGATCGCGGCGGCACGAAGGGCTGGTTCGGCCTTCGCCAGCGCGATGCCCCGGCGCACCAGCACCACCGGGGGTTTGCGGCGCTCCGCGAGGTCCCGCATCAGCCTGCGGACGAAGTTGAACAGGCGCGGCCGGTCCAGCCAGATCGCGCGCACCGGCAGCCCCCGCCGCTGGCAGGCGCGGAACACGTCGGCGGCGAAGATCCCCTCGGCCAGGATTAGGCGGGCCTGGCCGGTGTCCATGGTGCGGGTCCCGGTGCGGCGGCTGAGCGAGATGTCGTAGCACGGCACCTCGGCGTGGCCCCGCGTGAGCAGCTGGTCGATGACCGACACCGCATGGTTCAGGTCCCAGGAGGCGATGTCGTCCCAGTCGACGATGCCGAGGGTGCGTGGCAGCCCGGGATGGTCCTCGTCCCGGTAGAACTCGTCGAGGCCCAGCCAGGCCACCGGACGCGCGGTGCTGCGCCTGCGGGCGAGGTGGGACTTCCCGCTGCCGGACGGCCCGGCGATCAGCACCAGCGTGCGCTCACCAGCTTCCGCCGCCACCGCCGCCGAACCCGCCGCCGCCGCTGAATCCGGACGAACCCGACGAGGACGCCGTCGCCGCGGAGATGGAACTCGACATCGCCGACGACATCGCCGAGGTCAGTCCGTCCAGGCCGGAACTGAAGCCTGAGCCGTAGAAGGCGTAAACCGGGGCGCCGCCATACCACCGGGTGTCGGCGTGGTAGACCCCCTGCCGTTCGAGCTCGCTGAACACCTTCGCCCACCGTTCCGCGACCCCGAACACGATCGCGTAGGGCAGGTAGCGGCTGAACACATCGATGCCTTCTTCGAACTTGATCTGGTTCGCCTCTGCCGTCGAGAGGTAGAGCTCAAAACCCTTGGTCTGGGCCAGCATGGCCGACCCCTCGGGGGTCCGCGCGCTGAACTTCTTCATGGATGCCAGCAGCACGATGCCGGTCACCACACCGGCGAGGCCGATGAGGCCCCAGCCAGCGAGCGCTCCGGCGAAGCCCAGCAGCCCACCGGCCAGGATGCACCCGATGGCGAGCCCGATCACCTGAAGGCGCACCGTCACGGGGTTGGAACGGAACCAGCCCAGCTCCACGACCCGCTGGTACAGCTTCGACTTGGTCGCGGTCGACAGGCCGGCGTAGTCGGCATCGGCCAGGTCCTTGGTCGTCACCGTGGGACCGGCCTGGAACATAGTCGACAACAGGTGGCGCTCGTAGCCGGGCAGGTCGCGCGACGGGCGGTTGGTGCGCTGGAAGACGTGTTGCTCGTCCTGCCTCGGCGTGATGACCAGGTAGCCGCGCACCGCCAGGTCGACGATGCTGGCGGTCACGTCCACGGTGTCGGCGCTGGCGTCGAGCAGCGTCCCGAGCTCACCTGGCCGGGCTCCCTTCGGCGGCTGGAACTGCACCGCGACCGGGGCATCCTTCGCCTCCCCGACCGCCGCCTGCTGCCCGGGGACCGGTGCCATGCCCGGCACGAACCCGAGGTAGGCCTCGTCGCGCAGGTGCCGCTTGACCCGGGAGCGCACGAAATAGGCGCCCACGACGGACAGCCCGAGCGTCGCCGCCCCCGTGGCCGGGGTGAGCGGGAACATGTTGCCGATCCAGTAGCGTTTGGAGAAGGTCTGGGTCACCCCGACGAAGGTCCCGGCCGGGTAGCCAGCTACTACCTGCATGGGCGTCTCTGGGTCGAGGCTCCGGACCTCGTAGTCGGCCGCGTTCCCGTCCATGGTGGCCTCGCAGGGCCGGTCGTAGGACTCGCCCCAGAAGCACCCGGCCCTCGTCACCGCAGCGGGGCCCTCCACGCGCACCGAGGCGCGGCGGATCGGGATCTGCCACTCCGGGCCGACCGCGTTCCAGCTGAACTCGTCCAGGCCGCTCTCCGGGTGTTTGGCCACCGCCGCGCCCTTGAGCCGGTAGGTCAGCACATAGGTCTGGATGCCGGTGAACTTCACGCCCTTGCGCCCGACCTTGATGAGTATGCCATCCGAGTTCCTGGTCACCTCGGTGTTGGTGTTCGCCCCGCTCGGGGAAGAGATTTTGCCCAGGTCGACCTCCAGGTTGAGCCACTCGTCGGGCCGGTGCTCCATCGCCTGCCGGGTCGGGAGGGTGAAGAAGGGACCGTGTCCGGCGGTCTGTCCGAAGTCCAGCGCGAGGGTGAGCTCAACCTGGGCGGTGCCCGTTTCGTCGAGAATGACCTTCACGCGGTAGTCGTCGATCTCGTCGTCGCTGGTGGAGTCCGCCCAGGCAGCGGGGGCCGACATCGACACCCACCCGCACGCCAGGACCATCGCCAGCAGGACGCGCCATATCCGAGTCATAGCATCCAGAGTAGCGAAGTGTTCTCCCTAGCCTGCAGCGAGGTAGGCCGGTCGGATGACCGTGTCCAGCAGCCGTCGCTTCTCCTCGTAGTCGAGGAACGCCGCCTTCATCGCGTTGGCGGTGCACCAGCCGATCTCTGGCAGGCCCCAGCCGAACACCTCGCTCAGCCGGGCGAACTCGTTGGTGAGCGTGGTGTTGCTGACCAGCCGGTTGTCGCAGCTGATCGTCAGCCGGAACCCGAGGCGCCGCAGCAGGTCGACGGGATGCTCGGCCAGCGTCGCGGCGATCCCGGTCTGCAGGTTCGAGGTTGGGCACACCTCCAACGCGATGCGCTGGTTGCGCACGTAGGAGGCGAGCCGCCCCAGGCGGCCGTCGGCGATGTCCTCGACGATGCGCACGCCGTGGCCGATCCGGTGCGCCCCGCACAGCTGCACCGCCTGCCAGATGGACGCCGGGCCGAAGGCCTCACCGGCGTGGATCGTGAAGTAGGCGTTGTTGGCGCGAAGGTAGTCGAAGGCCTCCTGGAAACGGGTGGGCGGGAAGCCGTCCTCGGCGCCCGCGATGTCGAAGCCGCACACCCCCTGGTCCCGGTAGGCGATCACGAGTTCGGCGATGCGGGTGGTCGGCTCGGCGTGGCGCATGCTGGTCAGCAGCTGCTGCACCAGGATGGACCCGCCCTCCCCGGCGACCTGCGCCATGCCCTCGGCCAGGCCGTCCCGCACCGCCTCGACCGCCTCGGCCTCGCTGAGACCGTTGCGGGTGTGCTGCTCCGGGGCCCACCTGGTCTCGGCGTAGATCACCCCATCGGCGGCCAGGTCCAGCACGAACTCGCGGGCGACCCGGCGCAGGTGCTCGCGGGTCTGCATCGCCGCCGTCGTGTGGTCGAAGGTGGTCAGGTAGGTGACTAGGTCGCCCGAATCCGCCGCGGTGAAGAACCAGGTTCGCAACTCCTCGGCGTCGTAGCTGGGCAACACGTGGCCCGCCTCCCGGCAGTGGTCGATCACGGTCTGCGGGCGGAGCGCCCCGTCGAGGTGCTCGTGCAGCGCCACCTTCGGCAGCGCCCGGATCTGGTCGGTGTTCAGCATCGTTTCTCCTTGCCATGGTGAAGGTCGGGGGCCCCGAAGGCCTGCGGCAGGACCGCGTCCATCGGCTGGACGCCTTCCGGGGTCTCGATCAGCAGCTCGGCGCCACCGTGTTCCCACAGCAGCTGACGGCACCGCCCGCAGGGCATGATGACCTCGCCCAGCCCGTTGACGCAGGTGAACGCGACTAGACGTCCCCCTCCGCCCAGCACCAGGTCGGAGATCAGGCCGCACTCGGCGCACAGCGTCACCCCGTAACCGGCGTTCTCGACGTTGCAGCCGGAGACCACCCGCCCGTCGGCGGCCAGCCCGGCCGCCCCGACGCGGTAACCCGAGTACGGCGCATAGGCCCGCCGGGACGCCTCGACAGCGGCCCGGCGCAGCATGGCCCAGTCGGCGGTCATGTCCCTTCCTTGACGTAGGGCCTGCCGTCGTGTGCGGGGGGCCGGACCCGCCCGACCAGGCCCGCGACCGCGATGATCGTCGCGATGTAGGGCAGCATGCCCAGGAACTCGCTCGGCAGCGGCGCGTTGATGGAGCTCATGGTCTGGCCCAGCTGGGTCACGAAACCGAAGAACAGCGCCATGAGCGCCGCCAGCACCGGGTGCCAGCGTCCCATGATGAGCGCCGCGAGCGCGATGAAGCCGTTGCCGACGGTGATGTCCTTGTTGAACACACCGGTCGCCCCGATCGTGAAGAAGGCCCCGCCGAGCCCCGCGAACACCCCACCGGTCAGCACCGCCGACCACTGGACGGCGTGGACGTTGATGCCGACGGTATCGGCGGCCTCGGGGTGCTCACCGACGGAGCGGACGCGCAGGCCCCACTTGGTCCGGTATAGCAAGAACCACACCAGCGCCACGGAGAAAACGGTGAGGTAGGCCAGGATCGTCTGCTCGAACAGGATGGACCCGAAGAACGGGATCGCCGACAGGCCGGGCAGCGGCAGCTTCGACATGATCGGGGAATGGTTGAGGGTCCCCGAGTTGGGCTGCACCAGCTGATCGAACAGGAAGCCCGTCATGCCGCTGGCCAACAGGTTGACCACGACGCCGAGCACGACGTGATCGACCAGGTATTTCAGCGCGAACAGCGCGAGCACACCGGCCATCAGCACGCCCGCGAGGACCGCGCCGATCAGCGCCGCCGGGATGGACTTGGTCACCGAGCCCACCACCCCAGCGGTGAAGGCGGCCGTGAGCATCTGGCCCTCGATCGCGACGTTGACCACGCCCGCGCGTTCGCACAAGACGCCCGCCAGGGCGCCCAGCACCAGCGGGGTGGCGACGTTCAGCGTGCCCTGCAGCTGGTTGGTCACCGCGAAGGGCAGATCCCGGCCCGCGGCCGCCCAGGTCAGCAGGCCGATCACGATGGCCAGCCCGGCGACGGTACCGGCGAGCGCGGGCCAGCGTCCGCTGAGGCGTCCGGACAGGAACCCGGCCGCGGCCAGCAGCGTCACCAGCGCGGCCGCCGTGACGGTGGGCACGCCGGGCACGCTCAGGGTCGGCAGCTGGAACTCGTCGAGGGCGTTGGACAGCGCGAACCGGGCCACGCCTTGCGTGCCGAACACCAGGTAGCCCAGCAGCAGGCCCATGATGCCGATGAGCACCCCCGTGGAGATGCGCTGGGTGCGGGCCTCTCGCGACTCGGTGTGGGCGAGTTGCTCAGAAACGAGCTGCTCAGAGGCGGGGACGATCGGGTCGGTGCTCATGCCGAGGCTCCTTCCTTGGCCGGGGCCACGACCGGGCCGTGATTCTTCTTACGCCTCTTCAGGATGGGGATAATCGTCCTGACAAGGGCGGGGGCCGCTACGAAGAGCACGATGAGGGCCTGGAGCACCGCCGTCAGCGTGTTCGGCGTCTCCGCTTGGGCCTGCATGGTCAGGCCGCCCGCGTGCAGGCCGCCGAACAGCAGGCCCGCCAGCACCACCCCGAGGGGTTTGGATCGCCCGAGCAACGCGACCGTGATCGCGTCGAAACCGACCGTGCCGATGAGCCCGGCGGCCAGCGCGTCCGGCATCCCCGTGAGCATCGTCGGGGTGAGCGCGTACTGCACGCCCGCGAGTCCCGCGAAGGCACCGGCGAGGATCATGGTGATGGTCGTGGTGTTGGCCACGCTCATGCCCGCGGTCGCTGAGGCGTTGGGGTTGGCCCCGACCGCCCGGATGCGGAACCCCAGGCTGGTGCGTTCCAGCAGCCACCAGGCGAGGAAGGCCGCGACCAGGGCCAGCACGAAGCCCAGGCTGAGTCGGCTGTCGGCGATCCGGGGGAAGGTCGCATTCCAGTCCACGATCGGCGCCACCGGGTCCTTGCGCCCGGGCCTCAGGAAGGCCGGAGTGAGCAGCAGCCAGTCCAGCGTCTTGACCGCCAGGTAGTTGAGCATGATCGTCACGATCACCTCGTGCGCCCCGGTCTTGGCCTTGAGCAGGCCCGCGATGCCGCCCCAGACCGCGCCGCCGAGCACCCCGGTGAGGATGGCCAGCGGCAGGTGCACCACCATCGGCAGCCCGGTGAACGAGAAGCCCACCCAAGCCCCGAGGATCGCGCCCCACTGCGCCTGGCCCTGGGCGCCGATGTTGAACAGGCCCGCCCGGAAAGCCAGGGCCACCGCCAACCCCGCGCAGATCAGCGGGGCCGCCTGGGCGGTCGTTTCGGTGATGGCCAGCCACGAACCCACCGACCCGCGCAACAGCGCGAGGTAGGCACTCGACACCTTGTCCCACGAGGCGCTGAGCGCGTCCTGGGGGCGGGCGAAGAAGTAGCTGTACTTGCTGGCGACGTCGGGATCGGCCGCGATCATCAGCACCGCTCCGAGGAACAGCGCGAGCACCACGGCGCCGAGGGTCACCAGGGCATCGTTCCAGGGGAACCGCGAGGAGTACCTCTGGGCGCGGGGGCTGTCTTTCGTATCCACCTCAGTTCCCTTCCACCGAGGCCAAGGCCTCCTCGTAGCTGATACCGGCCATCATGAGTCCGAGCACGTCGCGCGGCGTGCTGGGGTCGACGATCCCGACGATCTTGCCGCGGTACATGACGGCGATGCGGTCGGCGAGGGATTCCACCTCGTCCAGCTCGGTCGAGATGATGAGCACCGCCGTGCCCTGGTCTCGTTCGGCGACGATCCGTTCGTGCAGGAACTCGATGGCCCCCACGTCCACGCCGCGGGTGGGCTGATTGGCGATGAGCAGCGACAGCGGACGCGACAGCTCCCTGGCCAGCACCACTTTCTGCTGGTTGCCGCCGGACAGCGAGGAGACGGCGAGTTCCCGGGAGGTGGTGCGGATGTCGAACTCCTGAATCCGTGCCTCGGCGTTGCGGGCGATCTCGTCCAGTTTGAGGTTCCCGGCCCGGGCGTACCGGCTGACGTGGTTGAGCACGAGGTTCTCTGCGATGGAGAAGCTGCCGACGAAGCCGTTGAGCTTGCGGTCCTCGGGCACGAACCCGATGCCCGCCTCAATGCTCTGGTGCGGGCTGAACCGGGTGATGTCGACTCCGTCCAGCGTCGCGGTGCCCGACAGCACCGGCATGGTGCCGAGCAGGGCCTCCGACAGTTCGGTCTGGCCGTTACCCTGCACCCCGGCGACGCACACGATCTCGCCTCCCCTGACCTCCAGGTCCAGGTGGTCGACGACCACAGCACCGGCGGGGTTGGCCACGGTGAACTGGTCGAGCACCAGCCGGGGGTCGGTCAGCTTCGGTTCCTTCTTGCTGACCGTGAGGCTCACGGCCCGCCCGACCATCATCTCGGCGAGTTCGGCCTCGGTGGACGACGGTTTCGCCTTACCCACGACCTTGCCGCGCCGGATGACCGTGATGTCGTCGGCGACCTGACGGACTTCGCGCAGCTTGTGGGTGATGAACACGATGGCCCGGCCCTCGTCCCGCAGCGCCCTCATGACGGCCATCAGCTCGTCGATCTCCTGCGGGGTGAGCACGGCGGTCGGCTCGTCCAGGATCAGGTAGCGGGCGTCGTTGGCCAGGGCCTTGAGGATCTCCACCCGCTGCTGGATGCCGACCGGCAGGTCCTCGACCAGCGCATCGGGGTCGGCGGCGAGCTGGTAGCGCTGGGACAGGTCCCGCACCAGCTGGCGGGCCTGGCTCATCGACAGCGTGCCGAAAGCCCCGGGCTCGCGTCCCAGCGCGAGGTTCTCGGCCACGGTAAACACTGGCACCAGCATGAAGTGCTGGTGCACCATGCCGATCCCGGCGGCCATCGCCTGTTTCGGATTCTTGAGGTTCAGCTGGGTCTCGCCGATGCTGATGGTGCCCTCGTCGGCGCTGAGCAGACCGTAGAGGATGTTCATGAGCGTGGATTTGCCCGCACCGTTCTCGCCGAGCAGGCAGTGGATGCGCCCCGGGACGATGTCCAGATCGATCTGGTCATTCGCCACCAGCGGGCCGAACCGTTTCGTGATTCCCCGGAGGGTGAGTGTTTCAGCCACCAGTGGTCCTTTCAGCCTTCGTCGGCATACCGAGTAGAGGCATCATAACGCCGCCTGGCGCGGGGCACAGACAGCTTTGCCGGACAGCAGTGTGGGGCCGGGACGAACCCCGACCCCACACTTGTTCTGGGACGATCAGGCCTTCGGCTGAGACTGCGACTCGATCTTGATCTTGCCGCTCTCGATCTCGGTCTTGAGCTGGTCAAGCTCCGACTTCAGCTCGGCCGGAACCTTGGACTCGAACTCGTGGAACGGCGACAGGCCCGTGCCGCCATTCTTCAGCGTCCCAACATAGGAGGTGTTGGTGAACTTGCCGTCCTTGGCCTCCTTGATGGCCTCGAACACTGCGACGTCCATGCCCTTGTACACCGAGCTGAGCAGCTGCCCGCAGAACGGCTCGGCGGACTTGCAACCATCGGTGTCGACCCAGATCGCGTTGACCTTGCCGCCTTGCTCCTGAGCGGCCTGCAGGGCGCCGATGCCGGACGGGCCAGCCACCGGGAGCAGGATGTCGGCGCCGTTGGCGATGAGCGAGTTCGCGGTTTCCTTGCCGCCGGAGGTGTTATCGAACGGGTTCTGACCGGGGACGAACATGCCATTCTGCTTGGCGGCATCCCAGCCGAGCACCTGGACGGACTTGCCCTTCTGCTGGTTGTAGTAGGCCACACCCTGGGAGAAGCCGTCCATGAAGATGGTCACGGGCGGGATCTTCGCCCCGCCGAAGGTGCCGACCTTGCCGCTCTGGCTCATGCCAGCGGCGAGGTAGCCGGCCATGAAGCTCGACTCCGCGGTGTTGAACTGGAGCCCCTTGTGGTTCTTGAGGGTGCCCTCCGATGGCGAGTCAACGATGACGAAATTGATGTTCGGGTTAGCGGCGGCCGCTGCCTTGGTCGCGTCGGCGAGCAGGAACCCGACGGTCACCACCACGTTGCACTTGGCGTCGATCATCGCCTGCAGGTTCTTGGCGAAGTCGGCGTTGCTGGCAGATTCGATCTTCTGGGTGGCGATCCCCAGTTCCTTCTCGGCCTTCACCAGGCCGTCGTGCGAGGTCTGGTTGAAGGATTTGTCGTCGAAGCCGCCCGAGTCGGACACCATGCACGCCTTGAACTTGCCCGTGTCACCACCGGTGGTGGCCCCAGGGGTCTGGGTGCCGGTGCCAGGCGCCTGGGCGCAGCTGGCGAGAGCCAGGGTCGCCGCCGAAATGACGGCGGCAGCGGTCAGCATCTTTTTCTTCACTGGAAGCCTCCTGCGGCAGTAGAACAGTGCTTGTCGGCATATCGACTCTACTGGCCGATGACCTGGACTTTCGTGTCCAGCCAGAAATCGTTATGAGAGTGCAACACTCCCCTGGCGCGCGGCGATCCGCGGCTCATCCAGGCCGGGACCGGCGCCCGGACGAACCACGCACCGACCGCCCAGCGGCGCCGCCAAAACCGTGGCCGGGACGTCGACGCCAGTTAGGTCACCTGGCGGACCAGGGCGACCGCCGCCCCCACCACCTGGGAGGTCTGGGCCTGCCAGTTCGGGTCCTGGCTGCGGTAGGGGCCAGTCGCGAGCGAGACCACGACCGCGGCGGCCCGCAGCCGCAGCTCGACCGGGTCCACCCGTTCGTCGAATACCGGGACCCAGTCGGCGAGCAGGCCGCGCAGGCGATTCGCCTGCTCGGCGTTCATGCCCTGCACCGTGGACAGGTGAGCGATGAGGCAGGCCAGGTCGTCGGCGCGCCTGCCCGGCCCGATGGTGTCGACGTCCAAGATCCCGACGATCCGCCCATCGTGGACGTGCAGCTGACCTTCGTGGAAGTCGCCGTGCGTCGGCTCATTGCCCGGCGGAATCCCGCGCAGGCCGGAGTGGATCTCGCGGACCAGCCATTCCAGCCGCGGAGATTCGCTGGGCAGGGCCTGGGCGACGATGTCGGCGTAGTGTTCCACTGCGTCGCTCCACGGCGG
>JAUMWV010000007.1:44639-44939 GCA_030529455.1 Propionibacteriaceae bacterium
CTAGCGGCATCGCGTCCAGGATGTTGATGAGCTGTTCGGCGGTGCAGGGCAGCCCGGGCTGGAAGATCGCCTTCGCCAGGGGGCGGCCCGGCAGCTTACGCAACACCAGCAGCGAATCCTCGGTCTCGGCCAGCACCTCCGGGGCGGGCAGCCCCGCCTCGGTCAGCAGCCGGTGCTTCAGTGCCACGTCGCCGAAGACCTTGGGACGCAAGACCTTGACATACAGCGTCATCGCCCCGACCTGGGCGCGGACCACCGCGCGCCTGCGCGGGCGGTAGCCGATCATCCGGAGCTCGACCT
>JAUMWV010000007.1:44949-50166 GCA_030529455.1 Propionibacteriaceae bacterium
GCCGGGGTCACCAGCCTGCCAGCCAGGTTCCGGGCGTTGATGAGGGCGGCCAGGTGTTCGGGATAGGTGGCGCGGGGCAGGCCGGGCAGGTCCGGGTCCCGGGGGTAGATCCACACCGCGACCTCACGGTCCCCGTCGGCGAAGATCTCCGCCAGCGAATCCGTCTTGGTCGGCGCCCCGACCCTGGCGCTGACGCCGAGCAGCTCGGTCCGGCGGCCGTGCGGCCATTCCACCTCCGCGTAGTAGGTGGCGGTCGTGGAGTGGTTGGGCGCGGAGTCCACGTGGTCGAGCTGCCAGCCGAGCAGCCGCCCACCGGCGTGCTGCACGGCCGCGACCAGCAGGTCCGCGACGGCATCGGTCGTGAGCAGGATCGAGCCATCCGGGTCCGGCTGCGACATCACACCTCCTCCGTTGCCCCCGGCACCCGGCGCACGTGCAGCCAGGCGGCCCGGCGGCCGTCCAGCTCGGCCACCGAGAACTCGAACGTCGCTGGCTCCCCCTCACCGGGGCCCACCGGCGGCAGCGTCACCACGATCTGGTCACCGAGCTTCGGCACGGTGCCCAGCTGCGCCATGAGGTAACCGGCCACGGTGTCGTAGGGGCCCTCGGGAAGCTCGTATCCGGCCTTCTCCCCGAACTCCTCCAGCGTGGTGAGCCCGTCGAGGTCGGAGGCTCCGCTGTGGGCCTCCTGCGGCGCGTCGTATTCGTCGGTGATGTCGCCGATGAGCTCCTCGACGAGGTCCTCCAGCGTCACGATCCCGGCGGTCCCGCCATACTCGTCCCGCACGATCGCGAGGTGCGCGTTCTGGCCGCGCATCTCCGACAGCGCCCGCGGCACCTTCACGGTGTCGGGCAGGCTGACCACCGGCCGGGCGAGATCCCCGACGGTCACCGGCCGGGCGTGCCGGTCCAGATCCATGAGGTCCCGCACGTGCAGGAATCCGATGACGCGGTCCACCGAACCCGCGGTGACCGGGTAGCGGGAGTGCGGCGCCCCCCTGACCGCCTTGATCGCCTGGTGGGCTGGCAGGTCGGCGGCGAGGAACTCCACCTCGGTGCGGGGCACCATCACCTCCCGCAGGCTGCGCTCGCCCGCGTCGAAGACCTCGTCAAGGATCTGCCGTTCCTCGTCGCCGAGCGTCTGGGAGCCCACCACCAGCGCCCGGATCTCCTCGTCGCTGACCTGCTCCCGCCCGGCGGCCGGGTCCCCGCCGAGGACCCGGACCACCACGTCCGTCGACACCCCCAGGAACCAGATGATGGGACGGGCCAGGGTCGCGATGCCGCTGACCAGCGGCGCCAGCGCCAGCGAGAACGACTCGGCCCGCTGCATCGCGAGCCGCTTGGCGGTCAGCTCCCCCAACACGATCGAAAAATAGGAGATGACGACTGTGATGAGCACCAGGGCCAGCGTCTCGGCTGCCCCCGCCGGGACGCCCCAGGACGCGAACACCCCGCCGAGCGCCCCTGAGAGCGTGGCTCCGCCGTAGGCCGCCGACAGGAAACCAGAGACCGTGACACCGATCTGCACCGCGGACAGGAAGAGGTTGGGGTCGGCGTTGAGCCGGGCGACGGCCGCCCCGCGCTTGCCGCGCCCGCTCAGCTGCTTGACCTGGGAGTCGCGCAGCGACACCAGGGCCATCTCTGCGGCAGCGAACACGCCACCGATCAGGATGAACAGGAAGATCAACGCGATATTGGTCAGGATGTCCATTCGGCTCGCTTGCTCGGGAATCAGGACACCAACTGTGCCATGCCCGGTGCCGCCCCCGCCAACCCCCTCGGGGGTTCACGCGGGCGGCCTTGAACCGGGCGGAGGCACCGGGCTAGCGTTGGCGGGCATGAACAGCCCAGTCGTGATCGGTGTTGACTACGGGACCCTCTCAGCGCGGGCGCTGGTGGTGAGGGTGAGCGACGGAGCCGAACTCGGCAGCGCCGTCCACCCCTACCGGCACGGTGTGATGGATCGTGCCCTGACCGCCCACCGGGGCGAGCCGCTGCCCCCGGAATGGGCGCTGCAGAACCCGGGCGACTACCTGGAGGCCCTGGCCCAGACGGTGCCCGCCGCGCTGGCCGAGGCCGGGGTGGATGCCCGGGACGTGATCGGGTTGGCCATCGGTTTCACCTCGTGCACCATGCTCCCGGTCACCGCGGACGGGACGCCGCTGTGCGAGCTGCCGGGCTTCGCCGGGCGCAGGCACGCCTACGTGAAGCTCTGGAAGCACCACGCGGCCCAGCCCCAGGCGGAACGGATCACGAACCTCGCCGCCGGGCGGGACGAGGGCTGGCTGGCACGCTACGGCGGCCTGATCTCCTCGGAGTGGGCCTGGGCGAAGGGGCTCCAGCTGCTCGAGGAGGACCCCGAGGCCTACCACGCCATGGACTACTTCGTCGAGGCGATGGACTGGCTGACCTGGCGGCTCACCGGCAACCTGGTGCGCTCGGCCTGCGCCGCGGGGTACAAGGGGCTGCTGCAGGACGGCCGCTACCCCAGCGCCGACTTCGCCGCGGCCCTCCACCCCGAGTTCTCCGGTTTCGCCGCTGACAAGCTGGCGGGGCCCATCGGCCAGCTCGGCGACCAGGCCGGGACGCTGACGCCGGAAGCCGCCACCCTGACCGGCCTCCCGGTAGGGATCGCGGTCGCCGTGGGCAATGTGGACGCCCACGTCGCGGTGCCCGCCGCGGGCGGCTGCGAGCCCGGGCGGCTGGTCATCATCATGGGCACCTCGAGCTGCCACATCGTCAGCTCCCGCGAGCTTCGGACCGTGCCCGGCATGTGCGGGGTCGTCGACGGCGGAGTCGTGTCTGGCTATTACGGCTACGAGGCTGGCCAGTCCGGGGTGGGCGACATCTTCGCCTGGTTCGTCGACAACTGCGTCCCGGCCAGGTATACCGACGAGGCCGCCCAGCGCGGCATCAGCGTCCACGACCTGCTCACCGCTAAGTGTGCGACCCAGCCGACCGGTGGGCACGGGCTGCTCGCCCTGGATTGGTGGTCGGGCAACCGGTCGGTGCTGGTCGATCACGACCTCAGCGGGCTGATCCTCGGCATGACCCTCACCACCCAGCCCGAGGACATCTACCGGGCGTTGCTGGAGGCCACGGCCTTCGGCACGAGGACCATCATCGAGACTTTCCGCAGCGCCGGGGTCGAGATCGGCGAGATCATCGTCACGGGCGGGCTGCTGAAGAACTCCTTCCTCATGCAGACCTATGCCGATGTGTGCCGCCTGCCGCTGTCCACGGCCGCCTCGGCGCAGGGCGCGGCCCTGGGCGCCGCGATCCACGCGGCCGTGGCCGCCGGGGCCTACCCGGACGTGCCGACGGCGGCGAGGGCCATGGGCGCCCAGGCGAGCGGCAGCTACGTCCCCGATCCGGGAAACGCCGATCGTTACGACGCCTTGTTCGCCGAATACACCCGCTTGCACGACGATTTCGGTCGCGGGGTCAACCCGGTGATGAGGACGCTCAAGCGCATCCGCCGCGAGACGGCTGGCTGAGCCGCCTAGGTCAGCGGAAGATCACCGTGCGGGAGCCGTCCAGCAGCACGCGGTGCTCGGCGAACAGCTTCACGGCCTCGGTGAGGGTCAGCGATTCCTGGTCCTGGCCGAGCGAGACCAGCTGGGACACGCTCTTGGCGTGGTCCACCCGGACGACGTTCTGTTCGATGATCGGGCCCTCGTCGAGGTCGCTGGTGACGAAGTGCGCGGTCGCCCCGATGAGCTTGACTCCCCGGGTGTGGGCCTGCCGGTAGGGGTTGGCCCCCTTGAACCCGGGCAGGAAGGAATGGTGGATGTTGATGGCCCGGCCAGCCAGGAAGTCGCACAGCTCTGGGCTCAGCACCTGCATGTAGCGCGCGAGCACCACCAGCTCGATGTCGTGCTCGGCGACGACCTGGCGCACGCGTTCCTCGAATGCCTGCTTGGTCTCGGGCAGCACGGCGTGGTGTTCGAAGCCGACGCCGTAGAACCGGGCCAGGTCGCCGAGGTCGGGATGGTTGGACATCACCCTGGGGATCACGATCGGCACCTGTCCCGCGCGCTGCCGGAACAGCAGGTCGTTGAGGCAGTGTCCGGCCTTGGAGGCGAGCACCAGCGTCCGCACCGGGCGCCCGACCTGGTCGATGGTCATCTCGGCACCGAACTCGCGCAGCAGGCGCGCGAAGGCGTTCTCTAGGAGCTTGCGGTCGGTGACGACATCGACCTGCAGACGCATGAAGAACCGGCCCGAATCCGAGGACGAGAACTGTTGCGACTCGGTGATGTTGCCGCCAGCCGCGACGCAGGCGCCGGAGACCGCGTGGACGATCCCGGGACGGTCGGGGCAGACCAGAGTGATGACCCAATGTTGCACGGCGTAATGCTATCCCCCGGAACAGCGGCATCCCGAATGTGATGTTTATCACACTCGAATTGCCTGACAGTGAGTGTTCTCACAGGTTAGGTTTGCCGCCAACGCGCAACATTAGCCGCAAAGGAGCGCCATGACTGGTCCCACCCCCTATCCCAACGGTCACGGCCAGCCCGACGGACACCTCCCCGGCCATGACCCGGAGATGACGCCCGAGGACTTCCAGCGAGTTCGTTCCTCCCCGGAGTTCCAGAGGCTGAGGGCCGCCTTCCGCGGGTTCGCCTTCCCGATGACCGTCGCCTTCCTGGCCTGGTACTTCGCCTACGTGCTCGCCTCGACCTTCGCCCGCGACCTCATGTCGACCACGATCCCCGGGATGGACTTCCTCAACGTCGGGCTGCTCGCCGGGCTCGGGCAGTTCGTCACGACCTTCCTCATCACCTGGCTCTACGTCCGCCACGCCAACACCACACTCGACCCGATCGCCACCAGCCTGCGCGACGACCTAGAGAAAGGACGCCGATGACCCCGCTCGACACCCTCGGCAACCCGGCGATCAACATCGGCATCTTCGTCGCGTTCGTCGTCGTCACGATGTTCGTGGTGATCCGCGTCGCCCAAGGCGGCAAGAAGAAGGCCGGTGACTTCTACACTGGTGGGGCCCAGTTCGACGGGCGCCAGAATGGCCTGGCGATCGCGGGCGACTACCTGTCGGCCGCGTCCTTCCTCGGCATCGTCGGGGCCGTCGCCTTCTACGGCTACGACGGACTGCTGTATTCCATCGGTTTCTTCGTCGCCTGGCTGGTCGCGCTGCTGCTCGTCGCCGAGCCGCTGCGCAACACCGGCAAGTACACCATGGCCGACGTG
>JAUMWV010000008.1 GCA_030529455.1 Propionibacteriaceae bacterium
CCCCACACCGACACCGGACCTCACCCCCACCCCGACACCGAGTACCACGCCGACACCCAGCGCATCCTCGTCACCATCGGTGAAGCCGCCAGCGGCATCGCCGGGCGAATCACCCGCTGGTAAGGGGAAAGGCGCGACCTCACCCGGGTCTGCTCCGGGGGTTCGTCCGCTTCCCCGAACAGGTGCCGCGGCATTCGGGCTGGAAGGGCTGGCGCTTCTTGGATGCCTGTCCGCCGGGATGATCGTCATCTCGTCACGGCGGCGCTGAACTCACACTGGCCGGGCGCGCCAGCCAGCGGTGGCCGGAAACCCTCCGGTCACCGGCGCCCCGAGCAGGGCAGGCATTCCACCAGCATCGGGTTGGACAAGACCTCGGCCACGCGGCGCATCTCGTCCAACACTGAGTCTCGGCGTTCCTCCACGTCGTCCGCCATGAACAGGGACGCGCCCAGCGCAAAACGTTCTTCCAGCGACGCTCGTGGGCTGACCAGCACAGCGAGGCCCAGTACCGCCGGGTTGGTCTCCCCCCGGTCCACGGCATAGCCCTGGTTGCGCGCCTCCTCCAGCTTGGCGAGCAGCCCACTAAGCGTCGAGACCGACGCCGGAGTCCACTGTGCGAGGCGGCTCGGGTCCCGGTAGCGGTCGGTTACCACGGCTGGGTCCAGCTGGGCCAGCAGGATGTTGCCCACCGCCGTGATCGAAGCCGGGAACCGGTCCCCGATCGTCGCCGACAGACGCAACGGTGCGCGGCCCTCGTGCCGGGCCACGTAGAGCACATCGGTCCCGTCGAGCACGGCCAGCTGCAACAGCTCGTGGCGCAGCACCTCGGATTCCGAACACTGCCGGTAGAACTCACGCACCACGTCGAAAGTGCGTAGATAGGCCCCGCCCAGCTCGACGACGCGGCGCCCAAGGAAATAGCTGGAATCCCGCCTGGAGATCAGCCCCGCCTCTTCCAGCGCGTTGCACAGGTTGAACGTGGACGACTTCGCGAAGCCAAGGGCGCGGGCGATATCGGTGAGGCTCATCGCGGCCCCGGTGTCGGCCAGCAGCGTCAGGATCGCCGCTGCCCGGGTCACCGCAGGTGCCCCACCAGAGGACGTGGTTCTCGGGCTCACACCTGCTCCTTCACCGCTCGTCGTGCTGGCGCCGCCAGCACAGACTCAGTCTAGTGCCACCAGCACCTTGAGCGAGCTCACCGGGTCGGCAGCACAGTCGAAGGCCTCAACCAGTTGGGACAGCGGGAACTCATGGGTCACCACCTGCTCCAGTTCGGGGTGCCGGTCGAGTAGCGTGATCGCCTCGTCGAGTTCCTCGTTGAAGCGGAACGAGCCCAGGTAGCGCAGCTCGCGGGTGGTCAGGGCAGCAACGTCGACCGGCTGCGACCCGCCCGGCAGGATGCCGAGCTGCACCATCAACCCGCCCCTGACCAGGGAGTTCAGGCACGGGGACAGCGCCGCGGGGGCACCAGAGGCCTCGAATACCACGTCGTAGTGTTCCGTCGGCAGCTCATCCCGGCCGACCACCACCCCGTGCGGGACGCCGAACGCCCGCGCCCGGTCCACCGCCTCCGGCAAGATGTCGCTGACCGTGACCTCGGCCCCCTTGATGAGGGCCGCTAGCGCCGTCAGGACGCCGATCGGCCCGGCACCGCTGACCAGGACGCGCCGTCCGGCCAGGTCACCGGCGATCTGGATCGCGTGCAGACCGACCGCCAGCGGCTCGGCCAGCGCCGCCCTCCGCAACGGCAGGCCCTCGGGCAGCACCCGGATGCGTTCGGCGTCCATCACGAAGAGTTCGCTCATCGCCCCCTGCTCGTGCGGCATGGTGGCGGCGCTGCCGAGATAGCGGCCATTCGGCCAGATGTTGGGCCGGTCCTCCAGGCCCGGCAGCGGGGTCCCCGGGGTCGCCGGGTGCACCGTGACCGGGGTGCCGGGCGCCAAACCGCCCTCCCGGTCGTCGCGGACCACCGTCCCGGCCAGTTCGTGCCCCGGCACCAGCGGCTCCCGCAGCACGAAGGCCCCCACCATGCCCTTGGCGTAGTAACTGAGGTCGGAGCCGCATACCCCGACGTGGCTGACCCGCAGGAGGACCTGCCCCGGGCCGGGAATGGGGTCGGGCACCTCGACGACCTTGAGATCGTGTGCGCCCTCGATCAGTGCTGCCTTCATGATGTCCTCCTGCGGGTCTCGTCGCGAACGGATGAATGAACGAAAAGGGTGGGCTCAGACCACGGCAGACATGCCGCCATCGACAAAGATGATCTGGCCGTTGACGAACCGGGAGGCGTCCGAGGCCAGGAACACGCAGGCGCCGACGAGGTCCTCAACCTCTCCCCAGCGGCCAGCAGGGGTCCGGGAACACACCCATTCGCTGAAGGCCTGGTCCGAGACCAGCGCCTCGGTCAGTTCGGTGGCAAAGTATCCCGGGGCCACGGCGTTGCACTGGATGCCGTGACCAGCGAGATCAGCACACAACCCCCTAGTCAGCATCACGATCCCGCCCTTGGAGGTCGAATACGGGGTGATGGAGGGACGCGCCAGCTGGCTCTGAATCGACCCGATGTTGATGATCTTGCCGCTGCCCCGGGCCATCATGCCGGGCGCCACCGCCTGCGACATCAGGAAGGCGCTGGTGAGGTTGGTGTTGATGATGAGATTCCACTGCTCCAGCGTGAAATCGGTCAGGGGGCCGCGCAGCTGCACCCCGGCGTTGTTGACCAGGATGTCGGGGGTTCCGAGGCGTTCGGTCAGCGCTTGGATGCCCGAGCGCACCGCTTCCGGGTCGGTGAGGTCGAAGGCCACCGTCTCAACAGTGTGCCCCCGCTCGGCGAGCTGCTCCCGGGCCTTCGCCAGCGTCTGCTCGTTGCGCCCATGCAGGACGACGCTGGCTCCCGCATCGGCCAGCCCCGACGCGAGCACCAGGCCGATGCCCCGGCTCGACCCGGTGACCAGGGCCACCTTCCCGTGCAGATCAAACAAATCCGTCATGTGTCCTCCACTCCTCGACATAGCTCCCGCCCGGTGGCGGGCCGCCCGGGTGGGTGCGGGACGCCAGCGCCCCGCACCCACGTTTGGGCTTACTTGCCCCAGTTCTTCTTGTAGATGTCCCGGTAACCGGAATCGGGATCGAAGACGCCCTTCTCGGGGGCGTTGCTCGCGACGATCAGGCCGGGCTTGGCGACGAAGCTCGACGCCTGCTCCCCCGCCATGGCGCGGTTCAGCTCGTCCACCAGCTGCCAGCCCTGCAGGTACACCGGCTCGGCGACGGTCGCCGACTGGTAGTCGCGGTTGCGGATCCGCTGGAACTCGGCTGCGTCACCATCGCCCGCGGCGACGGCCTTCGGCGGGCCCTCGCCCTTCAGGCCAGCGGCACGCAGCGCGGCCTGCGCCCCACCGAAGTAGTTGCCGTTGATGCCCACCAGGTAGGTCAGCTTGTCACCGAACTGCTGCAGCTGCGCGGCGACCAGGGACGGCATCCGGGAGTCGGCCTCGGCGATCGGGCTGTTCTCGTAGGCCAGCACCGAACAGCCGCTGCACTTCTCAATGTAGGCCTTCATCGCGTCGGACTTGGCGACCGCGATGTCGTACTGCCGGTCGGTGTAGAGAGCGACCCCGGCGGTGCCCTTCGAGTCGGCGACCACGAAGGCGGCCGCGAGCGTCGAGACCTCGATCGCGTCGGTGGTCACGTTGGTGAACACGCCGAACTCGGGCATCGGGCCCGCCTTCGGCCCGCCGTGCCAGGCGACGATCGGAATCTTGGCGTCCGCCGCCTTCTTGATCGTCGAGGCCTGCTCCTTGGAGTCGAAACCGCCCAGCACGATGCCCGCCGGGTTCAGCGCGATGGCCTGGCTGAGGGCCTCGGTGCGTCCCTGCACCGACCCCTTGCCGTCCAGGATCGTCGCGTTCCAGCCGATGGCCTGGGCGGCCTCCTTGACTCCCTCGCCCACGGCGTTGATACCGCCGTTGGTCAGGTCGGCGCCGACATAGGCGATCACCGCGCCGTCCTTCTGCGCCTTCGGGCCGCCCTCGGGCGGGGCGAAACCGGCGCCCTTGCCCAGGGCCGCATCGACGATGGCCTGAGACTTGGTGACGATCTCGGGATCGGGGGCGACCGAGGCCCCAGCCGAGGACGCCGCGGTCTGGGCGCCGGATGAGCCGCCTCCGCCAACCGAACCGGAGGAGCAGGCCGCGAGCGCCAGCGCCAGTATCCCGACGCCTGCTGCGAGCCGTTTACGGACGAACATCATTGTCCCCTTTCGTCTGCGGATGGGGGGTCCGAGACGGAACTCTCGTCCCCCGGTGGTGTGGTCGTTTCTGGCTTCGCCGCGGGTGCGGCGTCGCCGGTCTGGGTGAACTTGCTGTCAGCCCGAGCCAGGCGCTGACGAGAGGCCATCGAAGCGATCGTGATGGCCGCGATCAGGGTGAGCCCGTTGAAGAGCGGCTCCAGGAAGTAGCGGCCCGGCAGCAGCTGCTGCAGGCCGGAGATGCCGACCGTGGTGATGAACACACCGAGCACGGTGCCCAGCGCGTTCACCCGGCCGGGTTTGATGGTGGTCGAGCCGAGGAAGGCCGCCGCCAGCGCCGGCATGAGGAAGTCGGGACCGATGTTGGCCTGCGCGATACCGGCCTGGCGGGCCGCCAGCAGAATCCCAGCGAAGGCCGCCAGGACGCCCGACGAGGTCATCGCCATGGCCACGCAGGTCCGCCGCGGAATGCCGGTGAGGCGGGCCGCCGCCGGGTTCGCACCGACCGCGTAGAGATAGCGGCCCACCGGCAGGAACTCCAGGACGGCCCACATGAGCGCCGCGAGCAGGATGGCCACGATGAACGGGCCGGGCACCGGGCCGAGCGTCCAGGTCGCCAGGGAATCGAAGGCGATCGCCCGCGCCCCGTCGGCGTCGGTGACCTGCTGGCCGCCGGTGTACCACATGGTGATGGCGAAGATCACCTGGCCGGTCGCCAGCGTCGCGATGAAGGCATCGACCTGGGCGAGTTCCACCAGCAGGGCGTTGAACAACCCGATCAGCGCGCCGCCGACCAGGCACAGCACAATGACGAGGCGGTAGTCCAGGCCGTTGATCTGCCACGACAGCGCCATCACCTGCCACAGCCCGGCGGCATAGCCGGCGCTGAGGTCGATCTTTCCGGTCACCATGGGGATCGTCACGGCGAGCGCGATAATCATGAGCGGGGCCTTCGCCGAGGCCAGCAACTGGAAGTTGAGCAGCGTCGGGAAGGTGTCAGGTTTGGCGAGCGCGAAGATCGCCACGAGGACCACCGCGAGGATCACCATGCCGTAGATGGTGAGGAAGCGGCGGCCGAAGCCTACCGACCGGCCTGGCTCCAGGGCGGTCGATTTGATGGATGTATTCATAGACATGTGCGAGCCTCACTTGCCAGATGACGTGTCGGGAGTGGCCAGCCCTGACGCGGCGGCCATGAGGGTGGCGATGCTGAGGTGTTCGGCATCCACCTCGGTGCGGGGACGCCCCCGCTCGAAGACGATCGCGCGGTGACAGATCGCGGTGGCTTCCTCCAGGTCGGTGGTGACGACGACGATCGCGGTACCGGCGTCCGCGGCCTGCCGCAGCAGCTGGTAGATCTCGGCCTTGGCCCCGACGTCCACCCCCATGGTGGGCTCCTCCAGCACCACCAGGTCGTAGTCGAGGCTGAGCCAGCGCGCCAGCACCACCTTCTGCTGGTTGCCGCCCGAGAGCGTGTCGGCGGCGAGTTCCGGGTCGGGCGGGGAGACCGAATAGGCGGAGGTGATCTCCGTAGCCCGGGCCCGTTCGGGAGCCATGAGGTTGGGCTGGAACCACTGGAAACCCCACAGGCTGGGGTTGAGGAAGAGGTTCTCCCGCACCGGCATTCCCGGAGCCAGCGACTCGGCCTCCCGGTTCGAGGTGACGAAGGCGATCCGGTGGCCGATGGCGTCCCGCACCGAACGGAACGACACCGGTTCGCCGTTGAGCTCCATGGTGCCCCCGGTGACCCGGTCCACTCCGGCGATCGCGCGTCCGGCCGGGCCCTGGCCCGCGCCCCGCAGGCCGCACAGGCCGACGATCTCGCCCGCACGGACGCTCAGGTCGATCGGTCCGACCTCGCCCACCCGCAGCCCGGCCAGCTTGAGCCGGACCTCGTCCCGCGGCTTGGCGAACTTCACCGCGAAGGTCTCCTTGCCGACGATGAGGTTGACCAGTTCCTTGTGCGGCAGGTCCTTGACGATCCGGTCGCCGACCTTGACGCCGTTGCGCAGGATCACCGCCCGGTCGGCGATGGCGTAGATCTCGTCCAGCCGGTGCGAGACGTAGATCATGCCGGTGCCGCCGTCCTTCAGCCGCCGCAGCACCTCGAAGAGCCGTTCCACGTCGTGATGCGGCAGGGACGCGGTGGGCTCGTCGAGGACCAGCAGCTTCGGGTCGCCGACCAGCGCGCGTGCGATCGCCAGCAGCGAGCGCTCGGTGCGCGGCAGGTCGAACACCCTGGTTTGCGGGTCCACGCCGCCACCGACCAGGTCGAGCACCCGCTCGGCCTGCTCATTCGCCGCTTTCCAGTCGATGAACGGGCCGCGCTTGGGGAATCCCATGCCGAGCGCGATGTTCTCGGCGACGGTCATCCACTCGATCAGGCCGAGCGTCTGGTGGATGAACGAGACATCCTTGGCCCGCACCTCGTCGATGGGACGCCCCAACACCCGCATGGTGCCCGCGTCGGGTTTGTAGACCCCGGCGAGCATCTTGATGACGGTCGACTTCCCAGCCCCGTTCTCGCCCATGAGGGCGACCACTTCACCGGCGTGGACGTCGAAGGACACGTCCTGCACGGCCTGCGTGGCGAAGAACGCCTTGCGCAGTCCGCGCACCTCCAGCAGCGCGGCGCTCATCGCGAGCTCCAGGGCGTGGCGGCGGAGGTGAAGGTCTGAATCCGGTAGACGCTCGTGGAGGCCGCGACGAACAGCTGCGTCCCGTCCTGTCCACCGAAGCAGAGGTTCCCGACGAGTTCAGGCATCGGAATGGTCTCCAGCCAGGTCCCGTCCGGGGCGATCACCGTGACGTTGCTGCCGTGGCTCGTCCAGACCCGGCCCTCGGCGTCCACCCGGAACCCGTCGGCGAGGCCCTCGGTCATGACCGCGAAGACCCGGCCGTTCTTGCAGGCCCGGCCCTCGACGACGTCGTAGGCGCGGATGTGCCGGTTGCCGAGCCCCTCGGGGTGCAGCGCGGCCGAGGTGTCGGCCACGTACAGCGTCCGGCCGTCGGGGGCGAAGGCCAGCCCGTTGGGCTCCTCCACGTCGGTCACCACGGCCCGCAGCTCCCCCGTGCTGGGGTCGAAGCGGAACACGTAGTGATCGTGGTATTCCCGCTCACCGGGGTGGCCTTCGTGGGCCTGGATGATGCCGTAGGGCGGATCGGTGAACCAGATCGCGCCGTCCAGGCCCACGACCAGGTCGTTGGGTGAGTTCAGGCGGGCCTGCCCGTACCGGTCGACCACCGGGGTCACCGATCCGTCGGCGTGCAGCTCCTCGACGGCCCGGCGGCCGTGGGAGCACTGGTACACCCGGCCGTCGGGGCCGACCGTGCGGCCGTTGCTGAACTCGGCGTCCTCGGCGAAGACCTCGAACCCGTCCTGCCTGTCCCAGCGCAAGATCCGGTTCGCCGGGATGTCCGACACCAGCAGGCCCCATGGCGTCCAGGCCGGGCCTTCCAGCCAGGTCCCGCCGGTGGCGAGCCGGGCCACCCCGGCTTCTGCGTCCCAAAGAGTCGTCATCGGAGTGGCCCTCAGTAGAACTCGACCGTGTTGACCTGGTTGACCATCGGCTCGCCGTCCAGCAGGCGGGTCGCGTTGGCCACGAACAGGTCGGCGATCTGCAGGTCCTCGGTCTCGACCAGCCCAGCGGTGTGTGGGCTCACCACGACGTTCGGGTGCTCCCACAGCGGCGAGTCCTGGGCGAGGGGTTCGCTGTAGAACACGTCCAGAGCCGCGAACCCGACACGGCCATCGTCGAGCGCCTCGATGAGGGCCTCCTCGTCGATGACGGTGCCCCGCCCGACGTTCACGACGATCAGGCCCGGCGTGGCGCGCTTCAGCACCTCGGCGTCCACCAGCTTGTGGGTCGCGTCCGTGCCGGGCAGCGCCACGACCAGCGCATCCGCCTGCCCGATGGTCTCCGCCAGGCGCTCGGGCGGGATGACCGAGGCCACGCCGTCGATGTCTGCCGCGGGACGGTTGACCCCGATCACCCTGACCCCGAGGGCGGACAGCCGGGACGCGATCTGGCGCCCGATGGCGCCGAGCCCGGCGACGATGACCGTCATGTCGGTGAGTTGCTTCATGCACCAGCGTCCCGACCATTCCTTGCGGGCCTGCTGGGCCAGCAGCCGGGGCAGCGACTTGGCGCCGGCGAGGACGCCGAACACCGCGAACTCGGCAAGCGAGCTGCCGTGCACCCCAGCCGAGGTGGTGAAGGTCACCCGGCTGAGGTCGTCCTGGCTCAGCTGGGCGGCCTTGACCTGGGCTCCGCCGCCAGCGGCCATGGTGTGCACCCAGCGCAGCCTCGGGTTGGCTTTGACCGTCCGGGCGAGCGCCGCGGCGTCCTCACCCGGGATGCCGTAGAGGGCATCGGCCGAGTCCAGCAGCGCCTCGAAGGCCTCCTGCTGGGCGGGGGTTCTACGGAACTCAGGATCACCGACGTGGTCGGCTGCCCACCTCATGGGCGGCAGCAGGGCCTGGTCCCGGACTAGTTCGATGCGCGGCTCGGCGCTTTCGATCCGCGCACAGAGTTCTTCGGACAAAGGAGTGGCGACTACCACTCGGAGTCGATCAGCACTGCTCATGGCATACCCTTCCGCGGAGCTGCTTTGCCCCGCCGGAGGCGAGCATAACAGATGGTTCACAATCTCGAAACCAGTTCGCTATGATGATCCGCAGACGAGGAGGTCTTCCATGCCACACACCATTGGTTTCATTGGGCTCGGCGTCATGGGTAGCCCCATGGCCCGCCACATTCTCGGCGCCCTGAAGACGACGGGCGGGCACCTGCTGGTGCGCGACTTCGACCGGTCCCGGCACGAGGACCTGATCGCGTCCGGGGCCGAGTGGGCGGACACGCCCGGCGAACTCGCACAACGCTGCGACATCGTCATCGCTATGGTTCCCACCATCGCCAACGTGCACGAGCTGGTGCACGGCCCCGACGGGCTGGCCGCCCACACCACGAAAGCCTGGACGCTGGTGGTCTCGTCCACCTGCTCCCCCCACGAGGTGCGCGAGCTACAGGCCGGGCTGGAGGCCGCAGAGATCCCCATCCGGGTCGTCGACGCGCCAGTCAGCGGCGGCGCCGAGGGTGCAGAATCCGGGACGCTGTCCATCATGGTGGGCGGAGACGAGGAGGTGACGCGACCGGTGTGCGAGGTTTTGAACGCCGCGGGAGAGGCCACCCGGATGGGACCGCTGGGCGCCGGACAGGTCGCGAAAGCCTGCAACCAGCTGATCGTCGCGGCCGAGGTCGTCGCGCTGGCAGAGGCCTCCCTGCTCGCCGAACGGGCCGGTCTCGACGTCGCCCAGCTCTTCGGCGTCCTGCAGAAGGGCTATGCCGCCAGCCGCATCCTCGAGGTCAAGGCCCACCGCTTCGCCAACCGCGACCACAGCCCGTCCGGTCCCGCGCGGTTCATGGTCAAAGACCTGCGCGCCGTCGCCGACGAGGCCCGGCAGAGCGGCCTCGCCCTGGTCAGCATCGAACACCTGCAGGAAGTGTTCCAGGCCGTGACCGACCAGGGCATGGGCGACAACGACACCTCGGTCGTCCAGGCCCTCATCGAGTCCAGGTCGGCCCCCTTCCCGCCCCGCTAGGACGCCGCCCTCGCCAGAGCCGCCTCAACCCAGACATCAGCCATCACAACACCAGGAGCATGCCCATGAAGTTTCGTACCGACGCCCACTGGTCCGTGGTCGTGCCGACCAGCATGGGGGTGAGGATCACCCCCGAGGCCGGGCAGACCGTGCATACCAGCGACCGCTTCGTCATGCACGCCACCTCGGCCGAGTCCAATGTCGCAAGCGTCTCCGCCGCCCTCGGCCTGCCCGCCAAGGTGCTGACGGCCTTCGTCGCGGGCAGCCCGGTCTCCGCCCTCATCAAGCGGGACCTGCGGGCCCGCGGCCTGTCCTACGAGGGACCCGAGGTCCCCCAGGGCGGGGCCTGGGGCTACCGCCACCAGTTCAACATCGCCGACTCCGGGTACGGGCTGCGCGGCCCCCGGGTGTGGAACGACCGGGCTGGCGAGGTCGGCACGACCCTCAACATTGAGGATTTCGACGTCGACCGCATCTTCGGCACCGAAGGGGTGGGCATCTTGCACCTGTCCGGGCTGATCGCGGCGCTGTCCCCCCAGACCAGCACGTTCTGCGTCGACCTGGCGCGGGCGGCCGCGGCGCACGGCACCGTCATCTCCTTCGATCTCAACCACCGGGCCTCCTTCTGGCGCGGACGCGAGGACGAGCTGCGCTCGGCCTTCCACGAGATCGCCGGGCTGGCCCAGATCCTGATCGGCAACGAGGAGGACTTCCAGCTCGCCCTGGGCATCCAGGGCCCCGAATCCGGCGGCAAGGAGATCGCCGCCCAGCTCGACGGATTCACCTCGATGATCGGGCGGATTCAGGACGCCTACCCTGGCGCCCGCGTGCTCGCCACCACGCTCCGGGAGGTCCGCAGCGCCAACAGCCACCTCTGGGGCGCGATCACGCGGGACTCATCCGGGACCTGTGTCATCGAACCCCGCGAGATCGGCGTCCTGGACCGGATCGGCGGCGGTGACGGTTTCGTCGGCGGCCTGCTCTACGGCTTGCTGCGGGGCTGGCCCCTGACCGAGGCAACCCGCTTCGCGTGGGCCAGCGGCGCCTATGCCGCGACCTGCCTGACCGACTATGGCCTGCCCGCCGACGAGGCGGCCGTCTGGTCCATCTGGGAGGGCAACGCCCGGGTCCAGCGCTGACCGGATGCGCGGCCCGGGCCCCACGGGATAGCAAAGCGGTCCGCCCCCTCGGGGACGGACCGCTTTTCCCGTGATGCGCCCGAGGGCGCCGGGATCACTTGAGCTCGACGGAAGCGCCGGCAGCCTCGAGCTGCTCCTTGGCCTTCTCGGCGACGTCCTTCTTGACGCCTTCGAGGACGGGCTTCGGGGCACCCTCGACGAGGTCCTTGGCCTCCTTCAGGCCGAGGCTGGTGAGGGCGCGCACCTCCTTGATGACCTGGATCTTCTTCTCGCCACCCGAGGTCAGGATGACGTCGAAGGAGTCCTTCTCCTCCGCCTCGGCGGCGGCCTCGTCGCCACCGGCGGCCGGGGCCGCAGCGGCAACGGTGACCGGAGCGGCAGCGGTCACGCCGAAGGTGTCTTCGAACAGCTTGACGAACTCGGAGAGCTCGATCAGGGTCATCTCCTTGAAAGCCTCAAGGAGCTCTTCGTTGGTGAGCTTCGCCATGATTGGCGTCCTTTCGTGTGGTGCAGCCGTAGCTGCGAGGGTTGATTCGCAGTACTGCGCTGCTTAGTTGTCGTTCTTGGTGTCCTTGAGCGCGGCCATGGCGCGAGCGGCGCCAGACAGCGGAGCAGCGAGCAGGTAGACGGCCTTCGAGAGGTTCGCCTGCATCGCACCGGCCATCTTTGCCAGCAGCACCTCGCGGGATTCGAGGTTCGCCAGCTTCTTGACGGTCTCGGCGTCGAGGACGCGACCGTCCATGACGCCACCCTTGATCACCAGGAACGGGTTGGCCTTTGCGAAATCACGCAGCGACTTCGCCACGGCGGCGACGTCACCTTGGATGAACGCGATGGCGGTCGGGCCGACGAGCTGCTCGTCGAGACCCTCGATGCCAGCCTTCTTGGCCGCCAGAGCGGTCAGCGTGTTCTTCGCAACGGCGTAGGTTGCGGTCTCGCCCAGGGACCTGCGGAGTTCCTTCAGATCCTTGACCTTGAGACCGCGGTACTCGGTCAGCACGGCCGCGCTGGAGTTGGTGAACTGTTCCGCCAACTCCGCAACCGCGGCAGCCTTATCCGGCCTCGCCATTGGGTCTCCTTCCATTTCCTGTGCCGTGGCCGCCGCCCGGCCCGGAAACGAAAAGAACCCCTCGCCAGGTGGCGCGGGGCGGGGCGTGCATAGCGCACGTCGTCTCAGCGTTCACCTGCGCGGGCTTCCATTCGGAACTTAGGACGCGAGTCACCAGCGGTCTTCGGCAGTGCCTAACTGTAGCCAAACCGGCCGCCCCGTTCAAATCCCGAATCGACAGCATTGATGATAATGGTTATCGTTTCATCTCGTTTCGAGCCGAAGGAGAGCCATGGCCGTCCCCAAACGCAGGATGTCGCGATCCAATACCCGCCACCGGCGGGCCCAGTGGAAGGCGAGCGCACCCGACCTGGTGCCCATCACCATCCGGGGCGAACAGTTCATGGTGCCCCGGCGGCTCATCCGCGCTTATCAGCGCGGCCTCATCAGCGTCGACGAGTTGCGTCACTGATCCCCCGCGGCTCTTCTGCCGCGCTGCTCTGGGGAGTAACGTTGCCGCATGAGGAAACGCACCCTTGTGCTGTGCTCCCTGCTGCTGGCTGCGGTGTTCACCTGGTGGCCAAGCACCGCCCGCGCCTGCGCCTGCGGGGCCCTGATTACCGAGTCCGGCGCCAGCATTAACGGCGAGACCGCGCTGATCGTCCACGACGGACGAACCGAAACCATCGACATGGTCATGGGCCTCAACGGCGAGGCATCCTCGGCCGCCTGGATCATGCCGGTTCCCGACGGCACCCAGGTGAGCCTCGGCAACCGGGAGGTCTTCGACCGGCTCCACGCCATCACCGCACCCAAGCCGCGCTACGTCTACGACTGGACGCCCGGCTTCGGCGGCTCCGCCCAGGACCGGGGGCCGACCACCGCCGCCGCTGGCGTCACGGTGCTGCGGACCCAGGTCGTCGGCCCGTTCGAGGTCACGACGCTGGACGGCACCAGCGCCTCCTCGGTCAACTCCTGGCTGGTGGACCACGGCTACCCGAGCCGGGAAGCCCTGGAGCCAACCTTCCAGGACTACCTCGACGACGGCTGGAACATCGTCGCGGTCAAGCTCGTGCCCGGCGCCGACGCCACACTGCTGGCCGCCGAGGGACTGGACGCGCTCCGCATGACCTTCGCCACCGACCGGCCCATCTACCCCATCAAGCTGTCCCAGCACGCCCAGGTCGAGCAGCGCCTGAGGCTGTACGTCGCGGCACAGCACCGCATGGACGCCTCGGGACCCACATCCAGGCCCGGCGAGCTGCTCCTCCGGTTCGCGGGCACGGTGCCGGGCAGCGAGATCGGGCTGGGCGAGGGCCAGTGGTTCCTGACCTCTTACCAGGCGACGCTGTTCCCCGCCGACATCAGCACCGACATCGCGTTCACCCGCTCCGCGACCGACGAGCCCTACCAGGCGACCTACACCGTCGTGGTGCCGATCGGCACCTACGCACTGCTGGCGCTGCTCGGCACCGGCGCCCTGGCCGCCATCACGGTGCCCCTGCTCCTGCTGGTGCGGCGGCGCCGGGGCCAGCGTCCGGCCTAAAGCCGGTATAGGCAGGGGCCCCGCCGTCTACCGACTGCGGGGCCCCTATCGTCTTTCATCACCCAGGGATCAGGCCTCAGCGGGCTTCGTCCGCTGCGGATCGACCGGAACACCGGGGGTCATGGTCGCGGAGAAGGTGACCTTCTTGAGGTAGCGCCCCTTCGACGCGCTCGGCTTGAGCCGCAGCACCTCGTCCAGCGCCGCGAAGTAGTTCTCCACCAGCTGCGCCTCGGAGAAGGAGGCCTTGCCGATGATGAAGTGCAGGTTGGCGTGGCGATCGACACGGAACTCGATCTTGCCTCCCTTGATGTCGCTCACGGCCTTGGCGACGTCCATGGTGACGGTGCCGGTCTTCGGGTTCGGCATCAGGCCGCGGGGGCCGAGCACGCGGCCGAGACGGCCGACCTTGCCCATCAGATCGGGCGTGGCGACGACCGCA
Source organism: Propionibacteriaceae bacterium (assembly GCA_030529455.1). Classification (GTDB taxonomy): domain Bacteria; phylum Actinomycetota; class Actinomycetes; order Propionibacteriales; family Propionibacteriaceae; genus JAUMWV01. Next base: position 14,021 of record JAUMWV010000008.1, read on the forward strand.
TCGAAGTCGAGGTAGCCACCGGCCACCTTGGTGATGAGGTCGTCCGAGCCGACCTCGTCGGCACCCGCCGCGAGGGCCGCCTCCGCCTTCTCACCGGTGGCGAAGACGAGGACCCGTGCCGTCTTGCCAGTACCGTTGGGAAGGTTGACGGTGCCACGCACCATCTGATCGGCCTTGCGCGGGTCGACGCCCAGGCGCATCGCGACTTCGACGGTCTCGTCGAACTTCGCCGAGGCGATCTCCTTGACCAGCTTCACGGCCTCTTCGGGGCTGTACAGCTGATCGGCGTTGACCTTGTCCTGGCCCGCCTTGTATGCCTTGCTGTGCTTCATGTCTGGTTCCTTTCGATGTCAGCCTCGCAGGCTGATCCACCAGTCCTGGTGCGGGGCAAGCACGCCCCTACCAGCGTTGTTCGGTTGGGTTCGCGGTGCCGGGCGGGTGGGCGGGTTCGCCGCGTCCGTCCAGCACGGGGATCACTCGACGGTGACGCCCATCGAGCGGGCGGTGCCTTCCACGATCTTCATCGCGGCCTCGACGTCGTTGGCGTTGAGGTCGGGCAGCTTGGTCGTGGCGATCTCGCGGACCTGATCCTTGGTGATCTTGCCGACCTTGTTCTTCAGCGGGTTCTCCGAGCCCTTCTGCAGACCGGCCGCTTTCTTGATGAGTTCGGCCGCGGGCGGGGTCTTGGTGATGAAGCTGAACGTGCGATCCTCGTAGATGGTGATCTCGACGGGGATGACGTTGCCACGCTGGGATTCGGTCGCGGCGTTGTAGGCCTTGACGAACTCCATGATGTTGACGCCGTGCGGACCGAGGGCGGTACCGACCGGCGGTGCGGGAGTTGCGGCACCCGCGTTCAAGGCAACCTTGACGAGCGCCGCTACCTTCTTCTTGGGGGGCATAGGTTGGGTCCTTTGCTTACTTGGATGGAATGCCGGTTACCCGGCACGTGAATCCTAGACGGCCTTGGCGACCTGCTTGAACTCAAGATCGACCGGGGTCTCCCGGCCAAGGATCTCGACGAGGGCCTTGAGCCGCTGGTTGTTCACGTTGATCTCGGTGATGGTGGCGTGGACGCCCGTGAACGGGCCATCGACCACCTGGACGGAGTCGCCGACCGCGAAGTCGACGACCTCGATCTTCTTGCGACGGGTGGGCTTACCCACGGCCGCGGCGGCGACCTTCGCCAGCACCGACGGCGTGAGCATCTTCTCGACCTCGTCGAGGCTCAGCGGGATCGGCGTCTGCGCGTGGCCGACGAAACCGGTGACCGACGGGGTGTGGCGCACGACGCCCCACGACTCGTCGGTGAGGTCCATGCGGACCAGCACATAGCCCGGCAACACCGTGCGGGTGACGGTCTTGCGGGCGTTGTTGCGGATCTCGACGACGTCCTCGGTGGGGACGATCGTCTCGAAGATGTAGTCCTCCATGTTGAGGGCCTTGACCCGGTTGTCAAGGTTCTGCTTCACCCGGTTCTCCATACCGGAGTAGGTGTGCACGACATACCAGTCGCCGAACTTGCTCTCCAGTTCGCTGCGCAGCTGGGCCAACGCCGCCTCGGCGGCGTCGTCGCCCTCGGGCTCCGGCTCCTCGCTGGCGTCCTCGGGTTCGGCATCGTCCAGGACCACGACGGTCTCGGTGGCCTCGGTGGCCTCCTCCGGTTCGCCGAGGCCGAGGTCGATCTCGATCTCGTCGGCGCGGTCCTCTACGGGCTCGTCGAAGCCGAGGTCGATCTCGAAATCGGCCTCGCGGGCGTCGTCAAAGTCAGGGGTATCAGTCACGTCACACTCCGTGGGTCTCTCAGCCGAGCAGTCTCAGCAGCAGCGCACCGAAGCCCAGGTCAAGAAGGCTTACGTAGGTAATGACGAACAGCACGAAGATCAGCACGGCGAAGAAGTACTGACGAAGCTGGGTTGTGGTCGGCCAGTTGACCTGCTTCAGTTCCCCGACCGACTGCTTCACGAAGGTGACAGGACCGACCCGGCGATCACTTTCGAAGGATTCCCGGTGCTTGTCAGAACGCTTGGGTGTCGGCGCGTTCTTCCGGACGGGGGCCTTCGATAGCTTGCGCGGCACGGGGGCCGCGGTGATGACAGCCTCGGCTTGCGCGAGCACGGCCTGCTCAGATTCTTCGGCTTCGAGTTCGCCTTCGGCCGGGTCGACCACGGGGTCGGTGGAACGCTCCTGCTCATCTGAGGCTGGAGTCTTGTCGTTCACACGTCACCCTTCATCGCACCGACCAGGTCGGCAAACCCATGCCTTAGCGGCACCTACCAAGCGGAACCTTGCATTCCGCCTTGCAGGGCAGGAGGGACTCGAACCCCCAACCTGCGGTTTTGGAGACCGCTGCTCTGCCAATTGAGCCACTGCCCTTTGGTGTACCGAGACCGTAGCCCGTTTTGCGGCAGGCTCCGACCTTGGCAAGAATCACCAAGACCGCAAGTGTAGGCGTTTTCCGCCAAGATTGCGAACTCGCTGCTCAGCGCGGGTCCGGAAGCCAGGCTCCCGCCAGCAGCCTGGCGCGTTCCGCGTCCAGGTTGGCCCGGGCCCGATCCGCCCAGCGGAGCCGCCCCTCAGGCGTGTGGAACAGCCGGGTGGCGCTCAGCCTCTCAAGGACCGCGAGCCGCCCGGCGAGGAAGTCCGCCCGGCCCAGGTGGCGGTACTCCTGACGGATGTCGCGCAGCGAGACGTGGTAGCGCCCGGGCGAGGCGGCCAGGATCGCCAGGTCCGCGTCGCACAGCAGCGCACCGTGATCGTCCCCCTCCCCCGGCTGGTGGCTGACCGTGAGCCGGATCAGCCGGACGATCTCGGCGCGCTCCGGCGCCGCGACCGCTCCGTGCAGTTCGGCATCGGCCAGCGCGGCGCTGGCCTCCTCGTCCTGCCCCGGGATTCCGTCGTAGACCGCGTCGTGATACCAGGCCGCCAGCACCACCGGACGCGGCACCTGTCCGGCCAGCTCACCCAGCCGGGCCAACACCTCGGCCAGGTGGCTCACGTCGTGGTAGCGGCGGTGCGGCTCCCGCCAGCGCGCCAGCACCCGGGCGCCGATCTCGGCGTCGAGCGGCCAGGCGGCGAGCAGGTCCCCGTCCGCCGGGTCGGGGCGCCGCCCTTGTGGCGGCACCCGCAGCCCCGAACCGTCCAGCCGGGCGGCGAGGTCACCCGGCCCGGTCAGGCGGGCACCCGCGTCGAGGGCCCGCTGCCGGAGCCGGGCGGGCAGCTCGTAGTGGTCGTGGTCGAAGGACGTCACGCTCAGGCCCGCCGCCCAGGCGAAGTCGTGCAGTTCCCACAGCGACTCGTCCGAGATCACACACCCGGCGACCGTGCCGGGTACCGGCCAGCGGGGCTCGTCCATCCAGATCATGCCCACCAACGATAGGCGCAGTGACCGTAGTCTGACCCCTAGTCACACTTTCGGCCTTATCGGGCTGGGCTTCTCGCCCGGGGTTCAACGCGGGAGTAACCTTCCACGCATGACCGAGCTAGCCATCATGACTCGCGAGCTCACCAAGACCTACCGGCGGGGATCGGTGGTCGCGGTAAGCTCACTCGACCTGAACGTGCCGCGCGGGGGCGTGCACGGGTTCCTCGGCCCGAACGGTTCGGGCAAGACCACCACGATCCGCATGCTGCTCGGCCTGATCCACGCCGATTCGGGGGCCATGGAGATTCTGGGTAGGCAGGTCCCCCGCGAGCTCGACGCCGTCATCAACGACGTGGGCGCGATCGTCGAATCACCCAAGTTCTTTCCCGAGTTCTCCGCGCGGAAGAACCTGGAGATCCTCGGCCAGTCCATCGGGGTCGGCAAGGCCAGGGTCGCCGAGGTGCTGGAGTACGTCGGCCTGACCGGCCGGGCCAAGAGCCCGTACAAGACCTTCTCGCTGGGCATGAAGCAGCGGCTGGCGATCGCCGGGACCATGCTCAAGGACCCCGAGATCTTCATCTTCGACGAGCCAACCAACGGCCTCGACCCGTCCGGCATCCACGAGATCCGCGAAACCATGCGCGGGCTGGGCGCGATGGGCAAGACCGTGCTGGTGTCGTCCCACATCCTGCACGAGATCGAACAGATCGCCGACACCGTGACGATCATCGGACGCGGCCGCCTGCTCGCCGAGGGCAGCGTCGCCGAGATCCTGAAGAGCGGGCCGACCTCGGTGCGGGTCAAGCTGGGTGACCTGCGCCGCGGCGCCCAGGTGTTGGCCATGGCCGGGTTCGTCGCCACGGTCGAGAATGACGACCACGTCCTGGTCACCCACGACCAGCCGATCGACCCGGCCGAGGTGTCCAGGCTGCTCGGCGAGCAGGGCCTGTGGGTCAGCGAGCTCGTCACGCAGCGCCGCAATCTGGAGGAGGTCTTCCTCGAACTGACCGCCTCCGAGCACCTGACGATCACCCAGTCCGGCGGCGGCCGGGCCCGCAGGGGAGCAGCAGCATGATCAACCTCGTCAAAGCCGAAACCTCGCGGCTGCTCGCCCGGCGGGTGCTGTGGATCGGGCTGCTGGCCGCATTCGCCGGGTGCGCCATGATGCTGATCGGGAACTACTGGTCGATCAGCCCGCCCCCGGAGCACGAGGTGGCGCAGCTACGCAGCACCTTCGACGAGCATCTAGCCGATTGGAAGCGCGACCCGGCGTTGGTGTGCCCGCCCACGGACCAGGCGTGCCACACCACCGAACCCACGTTCGAGACGTGGGCTGGGGTCCTCAGCCAGGGGTTCGGCGACTCGATGTCGTCGCTCGCCTCAAGTGCGGCGATGATCTCTTTCCTCGTGATGCTCATCATCTCCGCCTCGTTGCTGGGTGCGGAGTTCGCCACCGGTTCCATCTCGAACCAGCTGAGTTTCGTGCCGAACCGGACGCGGGTCTACACCGCCAAGGGGCTCGTCACCGGCGCGGCTGGGGTTCTGCTGAGTGCGCTGCTGCTGGTGATCTGCCTGACGGTGGGCTGGCTCACCTACCTGGGCGTCCACGGGGCCGAGAAGGCCGTCGGGGCCGGGGCCGCCCTCCAGGGGGCGGCGCGGGGACTGACGCTGGGGCTGTTTGGTGCGCTGCTCGGGTTTGCCCTGACGGCGCTGCTGACCCGCACCGCGGCCGTGATCGGCATCGTGCTGGGGTACACCTTCTTCCAGGGTCTGGTCTACCTGTTCGTGCACCTGTTCAAGGCCCCGTGGCTGTACCGCGTCGCCCCCGAGGTCAACCTCAAGGCCATCGCCAGCGGGACGGAGGTCAACTACTATTTCCCGCCTTCGGCGTCCTCGGATGCCATTGAGATCATCGTCACGGCGGGCGACGGCCTGCTCTATTGGGGAGTCCTGACCGCGATGCTGATCGCGCTGTCATGGTATGTGTTCAGCAGGCGCAGCCTGAGCTGAGCCCGGCCAGCGCCGGGCGGCACCGCCCGAGTCGCACCGCAGACGAAACGGCCGACCCCTCGCGGGGTCGGCCGTTTCGTTGTCAGCCTAGGCTCACTTGCCGACGGAGGTGCCAGCCGAGCGCAGCTGCTGGCAGGCCTCGATGACCCGGGCAGCCATGCCCGCCTCGGCGGCCTTGCCCCACGAGCGCGGGTCGTACATCTTCTTGTTGCCGACCTCGCCGTCGATCTTCAGAACGCCGTCGTAGTTGCGGAACATGTGCTCCACCACCGGGCGGGTGAAGGCGTACTGGGTGTCGGTGTCGATGTTCATCTTGATGACACCGTAGTCGACAGCGTCCGAGATCTCCTGGGCGGTCGAGCCGGAGCCGCCGTGGAAGACCAGGTCGAAGGGGCTCTCCTTGCCGTACTTGGCGCCGACGGCCTCCTGGATCTCCTTGAGCACCTCGGGACGCAGCTTGACCGCGCCCGGCTTGTACACCCCGTGCACGTTGCCGAAGGTCAGCGCGGTGATGTAGCGGCCCTTCTCACCGAGGCCGAGCACCTCGGCGGTGCGCATGCCGTCCTCGACGGTGGTGTAGAGCTTGTCGTTGATCTCGGCCGAGACCCCGTCCTCTTCGCCGCCGACGACGCCGACCTCGATCTCCAGGATGATGTTGGCCGCGGCGCAGCGGGCGAGCAGTTCGTCAGCGATCTGCAGGTTCTCTTCCATCGGCACCGCGGAGCCGTCCCACATGTGGGACTGGAACAGCGGGAGCTGACCGGCCTTGACCCGCTCCTCCGAGATCGCGAGCAGCGGACGCACGAAGCTGTCCAGCTTGTCCTTGGGGCAGTGGTCGGTGTGCAGCGCCACGTTGATCGGGTAGTTCTTCGCGACCTCCTGGGCGAAGGCGGCGAAGGCCGCGGCGCCGGTGACCTTGTCCTTGATGGTCGGGCCGGAGAAGTACTCGGCGCCACCGGTCGATACCTGCAGGATGCCGTCCGAGCCAGCCTCGGCGAAGCCCTGGAGGGCGGCGTTGAGCGTCTGCGAGGAGCTCACGTTGATCGCGGGGTAGGCAAACTTGCCTGCCTTCGCGCGATCGATCATCTCGGCATAAACCTCGGGAGTTGCGATTGGCATGACAGCCTCTTTCTGGATAGATCGGAACACGACGCGCCGGGCCGACGCCTCGGCACGTGCGTACCTTCCCAGTCTCTCAAATGCCTATACCGGATGCGTAATAGGGGTCATAACAGATCGTCAAGTGGGCGCAGATCCAGCCCGGGACGCCCATAGGCGCGCAGCGCGGCGTCGACGGTGCCCGGCATGGCGTCCAGGAAACTGAAGGGGATCTGTTCCCAGTCCCCGGCGTAGGTCTGCACGACCAGTTTCGGACCGGCTCCCGAATAACCGCCCGCCGCCCAGACGCGGCTGACCTCCGGCCAGGCGAAACGGCGCCCGTTGAGCCCGATACCCGAGGAGGACAGCGTCACCGCGGCGCCCACGCCGATGCGGTTGAGGTCTCGGCTGGCGCCGACCCAGGAGACGATGGAAACCACCAGCCAGAACGCCGACACCGACATCCACACCCCGAACATGCCGACCGTCATGAGCAGCGACCAGTCCCGGCCAAACTGGAAGTAGATGAACAGGCAGATACCGAGGCTCAGCGCCATGCCCACCGCCCGGAACCCGAAGGCCCACCGCGCGCGGGACAGGCGAGCCTGAGTGAGCGCCGGATTGAAGGCGACTACCAACTCGGTTAGGTTCATGCCCATCATGGTAATCCGTACCCCCCACATCGTCGCCGCGTCGTGTGCCGCACTCACTGCGCTGGCGTATGGTGTTCTGGCCTATCAGCAGTGGACGACCGGCTGGGTGCCGTCCTGGGATCTTGGCATTTTCAGCCAGCTGGCGAAGGCCTATGCGCATGGTGAGGTACCGATCGTGCCGATCAAGGGTGAGGGCTTCAACCTGCTCGGCGACCACTTCCATCCGATCCTGGTGCTGCTCGGACTGGTCTGGGCGGTGTGGCCGAGCGGGCTGGCCCTGCTGATGACCCAGGCGGTGCTGTTTGGTGTCTCCGCCTACCCGTTCGCCCGCTACGCCACCGAACGCTATGGGGCCGGTTTCGGCGCCGTGGTGGGCATCGGCTATGGGTTGAGCTGGGGGTTGCAGACGGCTGCGACCAGCCAGTTCCACGAGATCGCGTTCGCGGTGCCGATGTTCGCTTTCGGGCTGGTGGCCTTCCTTGAGCAGCGCTGGCTGGCGTCGGTGCTGTGGATCGGGGCGCTCGTCTTCGTCAAGGAGGATATGGGCCTGACCGTCACCGTGTTCGGGGCCGTGCTCTGGGGGAGGCATCTGCACTCCGGGAAGGCCTCGGTCTGGCCGCGGAACCGCGAGCAGCGGATGGCCCTCGGCCTGGCCGCCTGGGGCCTGGGCTGGCTGGTGCTGTCGACCGCGGTCATCCTGCCCGCCCTCAACCCCGGGCAGCGCTATGACTACACCGACCGGCTCACCGGGATCGGCGCCTCCCTCGGCCATTCCGAGACCTATATCGCGCTGGTGATGCTGGTGTGCGCGGCGGGCATCATCGGGTTGCGTTCGCCGCTGTCGTGGCTCATGGTCCCGACGCTGGCGTGGCGTCTGGCGGGCAACGTCAGCTATTACTGGGGCTGGGAATGGCACTATTCGGCCACGCTCATGCCGATCGCGGTCGCCGCGCTGCTCGACCAGGTGCGGCGCTGGTCCAGCGAGGATGGGCCGAGCGCCGCCGGGGCCCGCGTCCGCTGGCTGGCGGCCTGCATCCTGATCGTCTCCACGATCTGGCTGGGCGGCAAGCAGCCCATCGCGCGGCTCGGCCAGGAGGCCTTTTGGGACACCTGGCGGGCCCCGGGGATGGCCGCCGCGCTGCGCGTCGTCCCCAGCGGCGCCACCGTACTCACCGACATCGGGCTGATGGCCTATCTGGTCCCGGAGCGCACGGTGTACTGGGTCGGGACCCCGCACCCCACGCCCGACTACGTCGTCCGAAACGCCCAATCGATTCACTGGGAACAGAGCGCCATCACGAACCTAGCCGATTGGGCGAGCGAGCGGTTTGGCCAGCCCTACGAGATCGTCCACGACGCCGAGCACTACGTCATCGCCCGCCGCGTCTCCTGAGGTCGTGGCGACCACACCTGAGCGGCGAGCCGCCTGGAAATCCTCCGCGCGGACGCCGCTCTCCCTTGGGAAGACTTCATGCGGCTAATCCGGTAGTCCTGGCAAATGTCCTGCGGGCTAGCGGTTCTTCTGGTTGACTCGTCCCTACTGGCCCCGACCGGAAGGCCCGACCATGGCTCACACCACCCCGATCCCCCTCGTAGCGCTGGGCTGCCTCTTGCCCCTGATCGGGGTGGGGGCCTGCACGACCCCACCCGCCCAGGGCTGCCCAGACGGCACCACCCAGATCGCGGTCTGGTCCTCCCTATACGACAAGCACAGCAAACTCCAGTTCCTCTCCGACACCCAAGTCCTGGGCCACCGCGACATCCCCGTCCAAGGCATCGAACTTTCCTTCCCGGCCACCATCATTGGCCGCAAGGCCTACCTCTTCGCCACCGGCAACATCAAGGCCGACCGCGCCCACCTGGTCGAGGTCGACCTCGACACCTGCAACGCCACCACCAGCCCACTCCAAGGCAAAGCCATGCTCGCCGGCCTGGTCGCCCCCACCTACGGCGCCAACTCCGTCAGCTTCCTCGACCGCACCGAGCTCTACCGCTTCAGCCTCGACGGCACCACCCAAGCCCACACCACCCTCCCCGACATCACCATCAACGCGATGGTGCCCCACGAGTCCACCATCCTGGCCTTCACCATCGACAACACCGCCGAACACAGCACCCTGCTCGTCCTCGACGCCACCACCCTCACCACCCAACGCACCATCCCCCTACCCGGCATCGGCCTCGGCTTCAAAACCGCCGCCATCGTCGGCAACACCCTCTACTTCCCAGTCAACTCAAAGCCCGGTAAGGAAGGCGACGAGGACCGCCGCCTGGCCATGATCGACCTCACCACCTGGGAACTCACCACCACCACCCTCAACGAGGTCTCCCCCTACTTCACCTCCCCCACCCCCCACGGCATCCTCATCGCCCACTCCTACCTCAACCCGAGCATCCGGCCCATGCACCAATACCGCCACATCACCCTCACCAACCCCGACGGCACCATCCTGCGCGAAACCGACCTCGACCTGGGCATCCTCACCATCCAGACCACCAGCGACCGCATCACCATCCTCGGCATCGACCCAGCCGAAGAACGACACGCCGCGACCTACCGGCTCAGTGACTTCACCAAGATCAGCGACATCACCCTCGGACCCACCGACCAATGGGGCTCCCACCACTACCCCGCCGAGATCCTCCCCCGCTAGCCCACCCGAAAGCTGGCGACATCATGAGGAAAATTACAACCGGGATCGCAGCACTGGTAGGCCTTCTCAGCCTCAGCCCCTCGCTCGCCTTCGCCAACGACACCACCGGGAACCCAGCAGACCCCTTCGCTCGGGATCCCGAAGCCATCCAGACCATGATCGACGAGGCCAACGCCAAACCGATCCTGCCCGACAAGGCCTCCGCAACCAACCCCGGCACCGCCCAACCCCTCGCTGGTTTCGGTAGCTATCCCCGCCGCCCCGGCGTCATCCTGGTCACCCCCGACAAGTACAAGAAGATCATCCCCACCGGCCACGCCGCCATCATCTGGAGCAAAAAATCCGTCGTCGAGGCACTCGCCGAAGGCGTAGTGAAACGCCCCAACAACTGGAACAACGGTGACAGGAATCAGGTATATGGGGTTACCGTTCGGGGCACCACCGCCGCCCAGGACAATGCTGCCTCCAACTGGGCCTACGCCCAGATCGGCAAGCCCTACAACTACTACAACACCAGCACCCGCTCGAAGTTCTACTGCTCCCAGCTGGTGTGGGCCGCCTTCAAAGACCTGTACAACATCGACCTAGACACCTGGCGATTCGGCCGGGCCATCCATCCCATGGAACTGGTCTGGACTGACCGCACCCACGTCATCTACCGGAAGGTCTGAACCATGTCCCGAGTCGTGCATGCCCCCATCCTGCTGGCGCTGGGCTGCCTCTTGCCCCTAATCGGGGTGGGGGCCTGCACGACCCCACCCGCCCAGGGTTGCCCAGACGGCACCACCCAGATCGCGGTCTGGTCCTCCCAGACCGACAAGCACAGCAAACTCCAGTTCCTCTCCGACACCCAGGCCCTGGGCCACCGCGACATCCCCGTCCAAGGCATCCTGTTCTCTACCCCGGCCACCATCATTGGCCGCAAGGCCTACCTCTTCGCCACCGGCAACATCAGAAAAGATCGCGCCCACCTGGTCGAGGTCGACCTCGACACCTGCAACGCCACCACCAGCCCACTCCAAGGCAAAGCCATGCTCGCCGGCCTGGTCGCCCCCACCTACGGCGCCAACTCCGTCAGCTTCCTCGACCGCACCGAGCTCTACCGCTTCAGCCTCGACGGCACCACCCAAGCCCACACCACCCTCCCCGACATCACCATCAACGCGATGGTGCCCCACGAGTCCACCATCCTGGCCTTCACCATCGACAACACCGCCGAACACAGCACCCTGCTCGTCCTCGACGCCACCACCCTCACCACCCAACGCACCATCCCCCTACCCGGCATCGGCCTCGGCTTCAAAACCGCCGCCATCGTCGGCAACACCCTCTACTTCCCAGTCAACTCAAAGCCCGGTAAGGAAGGCGACGAGGACCGCCGCCTGGCCATGATCGACCTCACCACCTGGGAACTCACCACCACCACCCTCAACGAGGTCTCCCCCTACTTCACCTCCCCCACCCCCCACGGCATCCTCATCGCCCACTCCTACCTCAACCCGAGCATCCGGCCCATGCACCAATACCGCCACATCACCCTCACCAACCCCGACGGCACCATCCTGCGCGAAACCGACCTCGACCTGGGCATCCTCACCATCCAGACCACCAGCGACCGCATCACCATCCTCGGCATCGACCCAGCCGAAGAACGACACGCCGCGACCTACCGGCTCAGTGACTTCACCAAGATCAGCGACATCACCCTCGGACCCACCGACCAATGGGGCTCCCACCACTACCCCGCCACCATCCTCCCCCGCTAACCCACCTGGGCACTAAACCCCAGCGGGAGGCCTCAGCGGTGGCGGTGTTGCAGGCTCCAGTGGTACATGGCGATCGCGGCGGCGGCGCCCGCGTTGATCGACCGGGTCGAGCCATACTGGGTAATCGCGACCAGGCGCTCGCAGCTGGCGACCACCTCATCGGTCAGGCCCGGCCCCTCCGACCCGAAGACGAGGCAGCAGGATGCGGGCAGATCGCTGGATTCCAGCGGGACCGAACCCGGCAGGTTATCGACCCCGATCGGGACGACGCCCAGCCCGCCGAGGTGGGCGATGAAATCGGCGACCCGCTCGTGGTGGATCACCTCAAGGTAGCGGTCGGTCACCATCGCCCCGCGCCGGTTCCAGCGCCGCCGCCCAAGGATGTGCACGGCCGCCACGTTGAAGGCGTTGGCGGTCCGCACGATCGAACCGATGTTGAAATCGTGCTCCCAGTTCTGGATCGCGATGTGCAGCCCCGCGCGCCTGGACGCCAGGTCGGCCCGGACCGCCTCGATGCTCCAGTAACGGTAGGCGTCCACGACATTGCGCCGGTCCCCCGAGGCCAGCAGGTCCGGGTCGAGGCGGTCATCGACCGGCCACGGCAGCGGGTGTGGGCCGACCCCGACGCTCGGTGCAGTCGGGTCGTCAACATCGTCGCTAGTCACGGCGTCCTCTCAATGTTCTCGTAGGGCAATCGCGGGTCACCGGTTAGGCTTGGGTGTGTGAAATCTGTCTTGATGCTGCCGCTGATGGCGCCCATGCTGTTGCCTCAATGGATGGACCCCGAGTATCTCATCCATGCCATGGGGAACTGGGCACTGTGGGGGTGCGCCCTCATCGTCTTCGCCGAGTGCGGCCTGTTTTCGCTGCTGCCCGGCGATTCGCTGCTGTTCACCATCGGCATGTTCGTGGCGCTGGGCACGGTCACCCTGGCCTCCTCACCGGTGGTGACGCTGGTCTGGACCTGCGTGATCCTGACCGTCGCCGCCATCCTCGGCAACATCGTCGGCTACTACCTGGGACGCCTCATCGGCCCGCCCCTGTTCAAACCCCGCCAGGGCTTCTGGGGCAAGGTCTTCGACCAGAAATATGTCGACATGACCCATGACTTCTTCGAGAAGTACGGCTCCCGGGCGCTCATCATCGCCCGTTTCGTGCCCATGGTGCGCACCTTCGTCACCCTCGTCGCGGGGGTGGCCAAGATGAGCTTCCGCAACTTCATCGTCTTCACCGCGATCGGCGGCGTGCTCTGGGCGACCGGGGTGACCGTGCTGGGCTATTTCCTCGGCCAGATCCCCTTCGTGCACGACAACATTGAAGTCGCGATCCTGCTGATCGTCTTCGTATCGATCATTCCGATCATCGTCGAGATGATGCTGGCGAAGCGCCGCAAGCGCGCCGAGGCGGCGGTAGCCGAATAGCCCTCACCTGAGCCTCCCGGGCGGACAAGGCGCTCCCGGGGACCCCCGTACTACTGTTGCGGGCCGCCTTGGGGCCAGCCATCCGGGTTCGGCGGCTGATAGCCTCCCGGGGCAGCCGGGGGCTGGTAACCACCCGGGGCCGCCTGCGGGGGCTGGTAGCCGCCGGGCGCCTGGGGTTGCTGATATTGCGGCTGATAGGCGGGCTGTTGCGGGGCCGCCGTGGGAGCCTGCACCGGCGCCTGCGCCCGGTAGGCATTCGGGTCGGGCAGCTGATTCTGTGCCGGGGACGCCGGGGCGGGGCGCTGGCTGATCTCGCCGAAGCTCACCGAGGGGGCCTGCCGCACGATCGCGTCGTTGACCTCGAAATAGGTGGCCTTCTCGAACTTGGCCAGGCCAGCGATGATGTTGGTCGGCACCGACTCGATCTTGGTGTTGTACTCGCGCACGTTGGCGTTGTAGAACCGGCGGGCGGCCGCGATGCGGTCCTCGGTTTCGGTCAGCTCACGCTGCAACTCCAGGAAGTTGGTATTCGACTTGAGGTCCGGGTAGGCCTCGACCGCGACGATGAGGCTGCGGACGGCACCAGACAGCTGCTGCTCGATGGCGGCACGCTGTTCGGACGCCGCACCGTGCGTCTGGCCCGCGAGGGACGCCGCCTGGTTGCGCAGCCGGGTGACCTCTTCGAGCGTGTTGCGCTCGTGGGCGGCATAGCCGCGCACCGTCTCGACCAGGTTGGGGATCAGCTCGTAACGGCGGTTCAGTTCGACATCGACCTGCCGCCAGGATTCCTGAATCAGGTTACGGCCACGGACCATGCCGTTGTACATGCCGATGCCGACCACGCCGAGCAGTACGATCAGCACCAGCGGCACCAAAATGATGAGCAGCATACTACCCATGAGTTCTCCTTATCGGTCAGTCCGACCACCAAGACTACCCCTCCGGTAGTCAGCTGGGCACTCAGAGCCCCAGATCGGCGAGCCCCACCGCGTAGCGATACGGCAGTCCGGCCGCCTCGACGGCCTCCTGGGCTCCGGTCGCACGGTCCACGATCACGGCGACCCCGACCACCTGTGCCCCGGCGTCCCGGAGCGCCTCGACCGCGGTCAGCGCCGAACCTCCGGTGGTCGAGGTGTCCTCCACCACCAGCACCCGGCGCCCGGCCACCTCGGTCCCCTCGATGCGGCGCTGCAGCCCGTGGGACTTGGATTCCTTGCGCACGACGAAGGCGTCCAGCCGCTGCCCGGCGGCGGCCGCGGCGTGCAGCATCGCGGTCGCCACCGGGTCGGCGCCCAGGGTCAGGCCGCCGACCGCATCGAACTCCCAATCGGCCACCAGCTCGCGCATGACGCGCCCGACCAGCGGGGAGGCGACCCCGTCGAGGGTGACACGGCGCATGTCGACGTAGTAGTCGGCCTCCTTCCCCGAGGCGAGACGCACCCGGCCATGCACGATGGCGAGGGCGCGGATCTGCTCGACGAGGGCAGTGCGGTCATCTGTCATTTCTTCATTTCCTTCGAGGTCAGGACGCCGAAAGCGACCGAACGGTCGGGGGAGGACACCAGGTCCTGGGCTGTCGTGATGGTGAGGATCGGCTCCCAGGGGACGGCCTCACCCTTGCCCGGCACCGGGTCGAGCACCCAGCCCGCGTCCTCGGACACCGTCAGCTCGGAGGCCGGAACCACGATGGAGTAGGTGTAGGTCGCGTCGCGGGTCTCGACGGTGACCGTGTCCCCCGCCTTGAGGCCGGTGAGGCCCGCGCAGGGAGCGCCGTGGGTGATCCGGTGGCAGGCGAGCGCGAAATTGCCGATCTGGCCCGGCTGGGCGGACTCTGGGTACCAGGCGAACCCGCGATCCAGCGCACCCATGCCCGAGGAGACCGGCCAGGCGTAGGAGGCGCTGAAAGCGGGGATGCGGATGATCGCGAAGGCCTCGCCGTCCCCGATCCACACCGGGGCACCGGCGGCGGACGAGACCCCACGCTCGGCCCAGTCCTGGCGCAGCGCCTCCAGCGCGCGGTCCGCCCGGTAGGTGGCGGTCACGTTGCTCAGCCCGTACTGGTAGCCGAGCCAGGCGGCCACGGTGGCAATCAGCGCTACCAGCACCCACGTCACGGGGCGGCGGTTGGGTCGGCGCGTCGGCATGGCTCAATTCATACCAGACGACGCCGCCCCACCGGCACGGTTACAGCGAGAAGTCCACAACGGCGCGGCCGCCGACCTCACCGCGTTCGAGCGCCTCGTAGGCGTGCCCCGCCTGCTCCAGCGGGACGCGCAGCGTCACGACGTCAAAGTAGCGGATCATCCCCTTGGCGGCCATCGCGATGACCTGGGGCAGGTCGCAGCGGGTGTGCGCCCCGTAGGAACCGATGATGCGGATCGAACGGCGGACCGTCTGATTGATCGGCACCTCGGCGCTCTGCGCCCCGGCGGCGAGCCCGACCTGCACCATGCGCCCGCCGTCGCCGACGAAGGTCAGCGCCTGGGTGAAGGTGCGGGGCAGGCCCAGCGCCTCGATGGCGACGTTGACCATGCGCCCGCCCGTGATGTCGGCGATCGCCGCCTGGGCGTCCTGCGTGGCGGAGTTGACCGCGTGGGAGGCACCGAGCGCCAGCGCCGTCTCCAGTTTCTCGTCCTGGATGTCGACCGCGATGAGCGGGTCGGCGCCGAACTCCTTGGCTATCTGGATGATGTTCTGGCCAACACCGCCGACGCCGATGACCGCGACGGATTCGCCGTGCCTCAGATCGGCCGCGCGCCGGACCGCGCCGTAGGCGGTCATCGCGGCGCAACCCAGGATCGATCCGGCCACCGGGTCGATCTCGGACGGCAGTACCGCGACGGCCGTGGAGGGAATGACGCAGTATTCGGCCAGCCCGGCCATGGAGTACTGGGCGATCACCTCGCCGTCGGCGGAGGTCAGCCTGCTGGTGCCGTCGAACAGCTGCCCCCTGAGCCGGTTGAGGGTGAAGAACGGGCCGCACAGGTCGTCACGCCCGGCGGCACAGTCGGGGCAGGAGCCGCACGGCATGAGGAAGGCGCCCGCCACGCGGTCGCCCACCCGGAAAGTGTAGGACTCGTTGCCCGGGCCGATCTCGACGATCTCACCCGACACCTCGTGGCCGAGCACGGCCGGGGTCGGGAACGCGATAGCGCCGTTGATGACGTGCAGGTCCGAGTGGCACAGGCCACAGGCCGTGGTGCGGATCAGGACCTCTCCGGTCTTGGGGCGCGGCACCGGGATGAGTTCAACTGACAACCCATCACCCGGCCGCCTCAGCACGGCAGCTTTCATGGTGGTTGGAAGAGTTGGAGCCATGACACAACGCTACTTTTTGTCCATACAAATGACCATACCCGTCGGGGCATATCCCGTTGGCAATCCTCGGTCTAGCACAAAAAGACTGGACAAAATTAGCTGAACCAGAAGTGTTTGCCCACCAGCGCCGGGGAGCGCTGCGCGTCCGCCTCGCCAAACGGCGGCGCCCCCGCACGCCAGCCCACCAGCTCCTTGTGGTTGAGCAGCCGGTAGGGGAAGGCCGAGGCGGCGCACCGCCTCGCGATGGCCCGCACCGGCAGCGGCACCGAAGAGCCCGTGGCCACCAGGTTCCCGAAGCGCCGCCCCTTGAAAACCGCCGGTTCGGCGCCGAGGACGAGGTGGCGGAAGTGCGCCGCCAGACCCGCCAGGCAGCGCCTGGACCACGCGAAGGGGGCCGAATCGATGAGGTTCATGACGACCAGCCCGCCGGGACGCAGCACCCGCGCGACCTCAGCGAACCACTCCGCGGTGGCCAGCTCGGCGGGCACCCGGCCCCCGTCGAAGGCATCCACGACGACGCAGTCGGCGTAGGCGTCCCCCATCGCGGCCAGGCCAGCCAGGCCGTCGGTCTCGCGGATCTTGATGCCCGAGCGGCGGGCGAGCGGCAGCTTCCTGCGCACCTCCGCCACCAGCGCGGCGTCCGGCTCCAGCACGATCTGGGCGGTGTGCGGACGCTTCCACTCCACCCAGCGGGGCAGCGTCAGGCCCCCGCCTCCCACGTGCACGACCCTCACCCGCTCGGCGGCCGGGCGCTCCAGCAGCGTGCACTCCAACACCCCGGCGATGTGCTGCACGTACTCGAAGGCCAGGCTATCCGGACGCTCGGGGTCCACCCAGATTGGGCCGTATCCCCCAGCTGCACCCGGAACGCCCCGGGGTGGGACGGGTCTGGCACGACGTACTCGCTCACCCCGCGAGGATACGCCAGCCCGGAACCGGACGCGGCCAGCCAGCGGACCGCGAAGCCGAGGCCACCCCGAGGCGTGACGGTTTCCGCTACTCCGCACGCCCGGCCGCTGGCTAGGTTTACGATCGGGTGATGACGGCGACCTCTTTCCCCAGCGAATGGCTCCGCGGAGTACTGGAGATCTGCGTGCTGAAGGTCATCGCCGACGGCCCGACCTATGGCTATGCGATCACCGAGGTCCTCGCCAAGTCGGGTTTCGGCGCCGTCAAGGGAGGAACGCTCTACCCGCTGCTGAGCCGCCTGGAGCAATCCGGGCTAGTCGAGGTCGAGTGGCGGGCGGGTGAGGGCGGCCCCGGGCGCAAGTACTACCGCATCACCCGGGAAGGCCTGCGGACTCAGCGGGCATCCGCGGCCTCGTGGCGCCGCTTCGCACAGACCGCCACGGACTTCCTCGACCGCCCCCTGCCCTGATCCCGCGTCCCGCTCCCGGGCGCGGGCTCAGGCCAGCCGCAGCCCGGAGCCGTCCCCTGCCACGTCGATGGTGACGCTGGACCCGTCCTCGATCTGCCCGGCGAGCAGCTGCTTCGCCAGCAGGTCCTCGATGCTCGACTGGATCAGGCGGCGCAGCGGACGGGCCCCGTAGACCGGGTCGAAGCCGTTGCTGGCCAGCCACTGCCTGGCCTCCGGGCTGACCTGGAGCGTGATCCGCCGGTCGGCCAGCCGCTGGTTGAGCCGGTTCAGGCTGATCCCGACGATCTTGGCCAGGTCCTCGGCGCTCAGCGGTTCGAACATGACGATCTCGTCGAGCCGGTTGAGGAACTCGGGCCGGAAGGCCTGCCGCACCACGCCCATCACGGCATCCTTCTTCGCCTGTGGGCTCAGCCCAGGATCGGCCAGGTACTGCGACCCGAGGTTGCTGGTCAGGATCAGGATCACGTTGCGGAAGTCGACCGTGCGGCCCTGGCCGTCGGTGAGGCGGCCGTCGTCCAGCACCTGCAGCAGGATGTTGAACAGGTCGGGGTGGGCCTTCTCCACCTCGTCCAGGAGCACCACCGAATAGGGGCGCCGCCGCACGGCCTCGGTCAGCTGGCCACCCTCCTCGTAGCCGACGTATCCGGGCGGGGCCCCGACCAGGCGCGAGACCGAGTGCTTCTCGGAATACTCGCTCATGTCGATGCGCACCATCGCGGTCTCGTCGTCGAAGAGGAACTCCGCGAGCGACTTCGCCAGCTCGGTCTTGCCGACGCCGGTCGGGCCGAGGAAGAGGAAGGAGCCGGTCGGGCGGTTCGGGTCCGAGATCCCCGCGCGGGAGCGCCGCACAGCGTCCGAGACGGCCTTGACCGCCGCGGTCTGGCCGATCAGCCGGTTGCCCAGCCGCTCCTCCATCTCCAGCAGCTTCTCGGATTCGCCCTGCAGCATCTTGCCCACCGGGATGCCGGTCCAGGCCGAGACCACCTCGGCGATGTCGCCCTGGCTGACCTCCTCGCTGACCATGCTGGGCCGCTCGGCGTCGGCCGCGGCAGCCTCGTCCAGCTGCTTCTCCAGCGCCGGGATCTCGGCGTACAGCAGCTGGGACGCCCTCGTCAGGTCGCCCTCGCGCTGGGCCTTGTCGGCCTCGACGCGCAGCTGGTCGATCTGCTCCTTGAGGTCGCCGACCCGGTTGAGGCCGGACTTCTCCGCCTCCCAGCGGGCCTCCAGACCGCGCAGCTCCTCTTGTTTGTCGGCCAGCTCGGAGCGCAGGTTGCTGAGCCGGTCGGCCGAGGACGCATCGTCCTCTTTCTCCAGCGCGAAGACCTGCATGGTCATCTTGTCCACCTCGCGGCGCAGCATGTCGATCTCTTCTGGCGAGGAGTCGATCTCCATCCGCAGCCGGGACGCCGCCTCGTCGATCAGGTCGATGGCCTTGTCCGGCAGCTGGCGGGCGGTGATGTAGCGGTTGGACAGCACGGCCGCGGCGACCAGCGCCGAGTCGGTGATCCGCACCTTGTGGTGGGCCTCGTAACGCTCCCGCAGGCCGCGCAGGATCGCGATGGTGTCCTCGACGCTGGGCTCGCCGACGTAGACCTGCTGGAAGCGGCGCTCGAAGGCGGGGTCCTTCTCGATGTGTTCCCGGTATTCGTCCAGGGTCGTGGCGCCGATCATGCGCAGCTCACCGCGGGCGAGCATGGGCTTGAGCATGTTGCCCGCGTCCATCGCCCCGTCGCCGCCCGCGCCCGCGCCGATCACGGTGTGCAGCTCGTCGATGAAGGTGATGATCTGGCCCTCGGCCTCCCTGATCTCGGTCAGGACGGCCTTGAGGCGCTCCTCGAACTCACCGCGGTACTTCGCCCCGGCGACCATGGCCGACAGGTCGAGCGAGACCAGGCGGCGTCCCTTGAGCGAATCGGGCACGTCACCGGCGACCAGCCGCTGCGCGAGGCCCTCGACCACGGCGGTCTTGCCGACCCCGGGTTCGCCGATCAGCACCGGGTTGTTCTTGGTGCGCCTGGCCAGGACCTGCACGACGCGGCGGATCTCGGCGTCCCGGCCGATGACCGGGTCGAGCTTGCCCGCCCGGGCCCGCTCGGTCATGTCGATCGAGTACTTGTCGAGGGCGGACTCCCCACCCTCGCTCTCGGGCGAGGTGACGCGCTTGGCCCCGCGCGCCTCGGCGAAAGCCCGCAGCAGCGCCTCAGCGGCAACGCCATGGTCGCGCAGAATCCGCTGGGCGTCCGAGGTGACCGAGGCGCACCCGATCAGCAGGTGTTCGGTGGCGACGAAGGAGTCGCCCAGTTCGGCTGCCCTGGTCTCGGCGTCGGCGAGCACCCTCGCCAGCGGCCCACTGATGCTCGGCTGCGACACCGACGCCCCCTGGGTGGCGGGCAGCTTGCCGATCGCGGCGACCGCGGCGGCGTCCACCGCCTTCGGGTCCGCGCCCACCGCCGAGAGCAGCGGCCCGACGGTGTTGTCGGGCACCATCAGCAGGCCATGCAGCAGGTGCACCGGCTCGGCTTGCGGGTTTCCTTTCGTCAGGGCCTGCCGCAGCGCATTGGTCAGCGCATCGCGGCTCTTCGTGGTGAGTTTCTCGGTATCCATAGTCGCTACGCAATCTCCTTGCTGGGGGAAGTCTGATCGCTCATACCCAGGTGTCCAACCCAAGTTGAGTCTACTACACTCAACTCTTATCGGGGACGACGTATTCCCACGCCGCCGCGCATGCTGCGGAACCGCTCCCCTCACTACACTGGTGCCCGTGAGCGACACCGAGAAGGGCATCCAGCCTCTCAAGATCCTGGCCATGTTCAAGGAGTTCGCCACCCCCAAGTACGCCTGGCTGGCCTTCGGGCTCGTGGTCGCCCTCCTCACCTCGGCCTTCGGCGGCATGAACCCCGTGCCCCCCGAACCGGCCAAGCGGGGCGACGCGCCAGCCAAGATCGAGGCGGCCCCCTACACGCTGGAGGTCGGCACCGGCTGGGTCACCTCGGTCCAGCCCGGCTTCTCGGTCCCCTCGCCCAGGGAGCGGTTCATCGTGGTCCCGGTGACCTTCACCAACCAGTCCGCCGAGACCGTCTCCTGGTCCACGACCGCCGACAGCCTGCGGATGCGCGGGGCCAACGCCTACGGCTACGTCCGCGACCGGCTGGCGTCGGAATCCAGCCCCGAGTTCACCCGCGCCCTCGGCGGCGCCCAGAAGAAGTTGCAGCCCGGCGTCCCCACCGAGATGTTCGTTTGGTGGCACCTCCCCCACGGCGAGCCCATTCCGCAGGAGATCACCCTGATCGCACACAAGCACACCTGGCGGCAGGACTCCCTGCAGGGGCACATGCACTGGGCCGACCCCGAGGTGGTCTCGGAGGTCCGCGTCGTCCTGGAGCAGCGCCCATGAGGTTCACCCGCGAATCCCTCCTCGTCGGCGGCCTGGTCATCGCCGCGCTGTTCCTCGGCTCCTACATCGTGCAGCTGTTCCCGCCCCCGCAGGACATCACCCGCAGGCCGTTCCCGCACGCCGCGACGGTCGGCGCCCCCGTCGAGCTGCGCACCGGCACCCTCACGGTCACCTCCATCACCAAGACCCAGCAGATGGTGACCTACGGCGAACCGGTCCGCACCACGGGGGCGTTCATCGTCGTCACATACCTGTTCCGCCCCCACCGCGAACCCACCCCGCCGAGCACCCTGATCGCCCGGGACGACAAAGGGCGCCGGTTCCAGGGGAGCCCCTCGACGATCGGGTGCCCCTACACCCTGCCCGGCATCACCTCGGTGTGCTCGCTCGTCGTCGAGGTGGCGGGGGACGCCACCGGGCTCACCCTAGAGATCCCCGCACACATTCACCCCGATGGCGACGACGTCGCGGTCTACGGCGTCGACAAGATGACCACCGCCGAGAAGGTCGAGGTGGAGGCCCCTCGGGTGGCCAGGGAGGACGAACTGCGATGACCTGGTGGCACCGGAACCGCTGGGGACTGATCCTGCTGCTCCCGGCCCTCGCCTTGCTCGGTCTGACGAACTCCCAGCGGCTCGTCTCGACCTACCTGCCGAGCAAATACACCGTGGAACACCCGCCCCAGGGATTCGACAAGACCGAACCCGATCCGCTCAATCCCGGCCAGTCGGTCCGCTACCAGCTCGACAGCATCAAGCTGACCAAGCTGGAACACTACGACAGCTCCGAAGAGCCCAAGATCCCCGCCGGGACCCGCGTCTGGCTGGTCACCGCGATGCTGGAGGCCCCGGTCGATGCGTCCATCTCCGCATGCCTGCTGCGAGTGTTCGACCAGCACGGCAGGGGTTACGACAGCACCCCCACCCTCCTCGGGATCAACACCCCGGGGTCCCGGCCGCACTGCGAGCAGACCCCGCCGAAAGGCTCGCCCACCGACTGGAAACGCACCGACACCACGTGGCGCAAGACCTGGCTGTTCCTGCTGCCGGAGGGCGCCGAACCCCAGTGGCTACGAATTGCCTGGAGCCCTCCCGACTACATCCGGCTCCCGCTGAAGTGACACGACCACCCGGTTGACGGCCGCGGCGAGCAGCACCGTCATGGCGGTCAGGTAGACCAGCCGCTCCACGGCGATCGCGTAGGGCTCCAGGGCGATCATCAGCATGTCCTGCTGGGGCCCCACGATCCAGTGCGCGGCCCAGGCCACGCCCACCGTCAGCTGCTGGGCGAGGACGAACACCAGGCAGAACATCACCATGGGTCCGACGCCGGCCACCGCGATCTTGCGGAACGCCGTCCAGGCGGTCTTCACCGGGTCGGTGACCGGCGACACCACGTTCATCGCGGCGGCCTTCGCCCGCACCCGGGCCTCCCGCATGACCCTCTCGCGCCTGCCGACCGGGGCCTCCTCCACCGGGAGCGCGCGCCTCGGCTTGGCGTCCTCGGCGAGTTTGGTGCCGTAGACCAGCGCACCGATCGACAGCCAGGCCACCGGCACCACGATGAGGGACCCCGCCGACGAGAACACTTTGCCGATGGCCCCGGCGGTGGCCTGGAGGAGGTCGCCAACCGGCCCGACGTAGGAGTGCACGGTGTCGCGGAGCCCGATCCACCAGCGCCAGGCCTGCCTGGACTCGACCCAGCCGGTGAGGTCTTTCACCAGGCCGGTCAGCAGGCCAGCGGCCAGCATCATCCACAGCACCTCGACGTAGACCGCCAGCGACCCCCACAGGCCATTCTTGCCGGTGAGCTCGAACCCGATGAGCAGCTTGCGGATCACTAGCGCGACGATCACCAGCGCGATCGCGACCCACCCCGTGGCGACGCTCAGCCGCTCCAGGTTGGGCCGGAACGGCTCGCCCACGAGGTATTCGTTGTAGACGATCTCGTAGAAGAAGGAGCGCCGGTCCTCGGTGAGGAACCCCTGGGAGGCGTACACCGCCAGGAACGGCAACAGCACCGCGATGATCCGCCGGTGGATCGAGACCTCGTCTTGCTGATCGATGACGCCCAGCCCCTCCAACGACGGGCGCACCGCATACAGCATGACGACGATCGCCACCATCATCGCGATCGGGGCCAGGGGCAGGAGCAGCGCCCCCGCGGTCGGGTGCAGGTTCGTGGAGAGCACCGCCGCCCACAAGAACCCGTGCCGCAGCGCGAGACCGAGGGCACAGACCGCGATCAGCGTCGGCCAGTGCCGCCCGAACAGGCGCAGGGCGTCCCACGGCACGCGGACCAGGTCGAGCAGTGTTCGCTTCACGCCTTTAGCGTAGTGGCACACGTGCTTTCCCCTTGCCGCCCCGGATCAGCTCCCCTTCGCCGCCCCGTTCCTCACCAAAACAGGCGAGAAAATTCACCCTTTTAGGGGAAGCCGAAAGACCCCCGGGTCTGGTTCACTTGACATAGTCGGTGCACCGTGCGCCGACTGAGAAAGGACGAACATGAACCCCGCTGGACTGATCGGGTCGCTCATCATCGGACTCATCGTCGGCGCCCTCGGTCGTTGGCTCGCCCCCGGAAAGCGTGACTTCAGCATCGTTGCCACGATCATCATCGGCGTCATCTCCGCCATGCTGACCACCTGGCTCCTCGGCTTCGCTTTTGGCTACAACAACGCCAACGGCGGCATCCCGTGGATCGGATTGGCCATCAGCGCCGTGGTGGCGGCGCTCATCATCGTCGGCTACGGCCGACTGACCGGCAGCAAATCCTGATTCGCTGCATCATCCTCTAGGAAAGATCCCCTCGCGCTCAGTTCGCGGGGGGATCTCTTCGTACCCGCTCAATACCGAAACCCCGGGACATGGCCCACACCACGGCCTGGGAGCGCCGGGTGACCCCGATCTTGCGGTAGGCCGAGCGGATGTAGGTCTTCACCGAATTGGGGCTCAGGTAGAGCGAGGAGGCGATCTCGGCGTTGGTCAGGCCCTGCACCATCAGGGAGAGCATCTCAGCCTCGCGGTAGCTGAGCCCCTCCTCCCGGCCCGGCCAGTCCCCGGCCACCGGGGCGTTGGTCGTCGGCAGCCGCGAAAACACCTTCTTGCCCTGGTGGATGCGCCGCAGCGCCGCCACCAGCTCACGCGCGGGCAGCTCCTTGGACAGACAACCCGCGACCCCCACCTGCTTGGCCCACGAGATCAGCTGCTCCGACATCGTCCAGGTGTAGATGACCACCTGCCCCACCGCCGGGTTGTCCAACAGATCCAGCACCGCATCGGCGTGCCGCTGGCCCT
The DNA here is from genome assembly GCA_030529455.1 of Propionibacteriaceae bacterium. Taxonomy (GTDB): domain Bacteria; phylum Actinomycetota; class Actinomycetes; order Propionibacteriales; family Propionibacteriaceae; genus JAUMWV01. The sequence goes on from JAUMWV010000008.1 coordinate 38,373, forward strand.
GCCCGAACGAGTCGTACAGCGCGATATCGACGCTGTGCTTGACGTCGGCGTTGGCGAGCAGCTTGACGATCTCAATGTCGTCGTAGTGCTGGAACATCTGGTTGAAGCCCAGCACCACCACCTCGTAGTCGTTGACGAGTGAGACCCGGATCGTGGACGCCATGAGTCCATTCTGCCGGATCACGGGAAAGCGATCACAGCACCATGGCCGCCACCCAGCCAGCGGCCAGCAGCGGCAGGTTGTAGTGCAAGAAGGTGGGGATCACCGAATCCCGCATGTGGTCGTGCTGGCCGTCGGCGTTCAGCCCCGAAGTCGGGCCCAGCGTCGAGTCCGAGGCCGGGGAGCCCGCGTCCCCGAGCGCCCCGGCGGTTCCCACGATGCTGACCGTGGCCAGCGGCGAGAAGCCGAGCGAGACGCACAGCGGGACGTAGACGGTCGCGATGATCGGCAGCGTCGAGAAGGACGAGCCGATGCCCATCGTCACCACCAGCCCCACGATGAGCATGATCGCCGCGGCCAGCGGTTTGCTGCCGCCCAGCAGATCCAGGCTGGCCGAGACCAACAGGTCGACGTGGCCGGTGTCCTTCATCACCTGCGCGAAGCCCTGCGCGGCGATCATGATGAACCCGATCATCGCCATGAGCTGGATGCCCTTGTTGAACAGCGAGTCCGCGTCCTTCCACCGGACGACGCCGGTCAGCACGAAGAACGAGAAACCGACCAGCGCACCGATCAGCAGCGAGTCGGCCCACAGCTGCACCACGAAGGACAGCACCAGCGCCGACAGCCCGACCACCAGGCGGTAGCGGCTCACCTGGTGGGCGACCGGGTCGGCATCGATCTCGCGCTCCTCGTAGTCGCGGGGCTTGCGGTAGCTGACGAAGACCGCGATCACCAGGCCCACGACCATGCCGAGCGCCGGGATGCCCATGGCCGCCATCACGTTGATGCCGCCGACGTCGAGGCCCGCCTTGTCGATGTTGCCGAGCAGGATCTTCTTGAGGAAGATCTCACCGAACCCATAGGGCAGGTACATATAGGTGGTGACCAGGCCGAAGGTCAGGACGCAGGCGATGAGGCGCCGGTCGATGCGCAGCCGGTTCGCGACCAGCAGCAGCGGAGGCACCACCAGCGGGATGAACGCGATGTGGATCGGGATGAGGTTCTGGCTGAGGATCGACATGACCAGCAGGCCGCCGATCAGGAGCCAGGACACCGTGCGCCTGCCCTGACCGGAGGCCGCGCGCCCGGTCAGCGCCGAGGCGAGCGCCTGGGGAAGCCCCGAGTGTGCGATGGCGACGGCGAAGGCGCCCAGCAGCGCATAGGACAGCGCGATGCTGGCCCCGCCCTGGATGCCCGCCTCGAAGGATTTGAGGGTTGTCGCCAGCCCCAGCCCGCCCAGCAGCCCACCGACGAGCGCGCCGATCAGCAGCGCGACGACGACGTGGAGCCGCATGACGGCGAGGGCGAGCATGACGAGGACGGCGACCAGTACAGCGTTCACAGGGTCACCTTAGAGGTAGCCAAGCCCGGCTCACCTCCCGTCCGCCCAGCGAACGGCCGTTCAGCGCGGCGGCAGGAGGGTGACCGCGATCTCGTCGTAGGAGCCGCGTTCGTAGACGACCCCGATCTCCCCGGTGCCCAGGGGCAGGGCGACGGAATAGGCGGCCTCCCCCGGCCACACCGGGGTGGGTGGGGACCAGGTCTGGCCATCGTCGTGGCTGAACCGGGCGACCAGGTTCGCCCGCCTCCCCCAGGCCAGGCCCGCGCCCTGTCCGCGGGTGGGGTCCAGGCCAGCCTCCAGCGGCTCCTGGGGCGGGTCCAGCAGCGTGCAGACCAGAGAACCGTCCCGCAGCCGCGCGAGGCCGCCGTTGCAGGACGGGTCGGGCAGGCCGGGGTGGGCGCGCGGGGCGGTGAAGGTCTCGCCCCGGTCGCTCGAGAACGCCTGTTTGCGCAGCGGATTCGCGCGTCCGTGCAGCAGCAGGCGCCCGTCGGTGAGTTCGGCGACCTTGTTCTCGTCGCAGTCCCGGACGGGGTGGCCCAGCTCCCAGGTCTCGCCGTGGTCGTCGGAGTAGGCCATGACCGCGTGCCGGTCGGTGGTCCGGGCGGGGCGGAAGACCATCGGCTGGATTAGCCGCCCGGACGAGTGCGCGACGCCGTGGCCGGAAGAGGCGAACATGGCCCCCAGCGGCCCGTCGGCCTCGATCCGGTCCGTGGGCAGGTTCAGCTGCCGGTGCGTCCAGGTCTGGCCCTCGTCGCCGGAGCGGGCGAGCCACAGCTCCAGGCCGCCGTCGTCCCAGAAGGACGCGCCCGTGCTGCCGACGTACCAGCACCACAGCGTGCCCGTCACCGGGTCGTAGAGCAGGCTGGCGTCCCCGAACCCGTGCCCCGGTTCGTGGGACCGCAGGATCGCGGGCGCCGACCAGGAGCGGCCGTGGTCGTCGGAGGTGCGCACGACGATGTCGAACTCTCCGGGCAGGTCGAGGTGGTCGGCCCGGACGTCGTAGGCCACGACGATGCGCCCGCTGCCGGTGAGGGCCATCGCCGGAATCCGGTAACAGGGCGCGGCGAAGGCGGAACCGGGCAGCGGCTCGCCGCGACGGGCTAGGATCATCACCCCGCCACGGTACGCCACCGCGACGGTCCGCCTCCCCCGGGGTGGCCGGTCCGCTGGCGTGCCGAGGCCGGTCGGGGCAGGTTCAGCTCGCTGGCAGGGCCAGCTGGGCCCGGCGCCGGGTCCGGCCGAGGTATACCCCTCCGCCAGGATCGGCGGTGAACAGCCGGGACGCCGGGGGTTCGTCGTAGACCCGCTGCAGGGTCTCGGTGAGGCGGGCGATCTGTTCGCGCGCGGCGTCCAGCTCGGTCTCCAGGGCCAGGATGCGCCGGATACCCTCCAGGTTGATGCCCTCGCTCTGCGACAGGTGCTGCACGTGCCTCAGCCGGGCAATGTCGCGCAGCGAATAGCGGCGCCCCCGCCCCCGCGCGCGCCGCGGAACCACCAGCCCGAGCCGGTCGTAGGTCCGCAGCGTCTGCGGGTGCAGGTCGGCGAGCCGGGCCGCCACCGCGACGGTGAAGGCCGGGGCATCGGCGTCGAAGGGCTGGAGGTCAGCCATGGAACAGCCCAGACCTCGGGTTGCTCATGCCGACCGCCGCCGAGAAGTCCTTGAGCGCCTTGCGGGCATCCTCGTTGAGGTCGGTCGGCACCTGGACGTCCACCGTGACCAGCAGGTCTCCGCGGGTGCCGTCCTTGCGGGGAATGCCCTTGCCCCGGACGCGGAAGGTACGCCCGTTCGGGGTGCCCGGCGGGACCTTCAGCGTCACCGACGGCCCGCCGAGCGTCGGCACCTGAATCTCGGCGCCGAGCGAGGCCTCGGTGAAGGCCACCGGCGCGGTGAGGGTCAGGTTGTCGCCCTTGCGGCCGAAGATCCGGTGGGGACGCACGTGCACGACCACGTACAGGTCGCCCGGTGCTCCGCCGTTCTCGCCGGAGCCGCCCTTGCCCTTGATCCGGATCTTCTGGCCGTCCGTCACGCCAGCCGGGACGCGGACCTGCATCGTCTTGGACGACCGGCCCCGGCCCGAGCCCTGGCACGCCGGGCACGGGTCGTCCACCACCAGGCCGCGGCCCCGGCAGCCAGCGCACGGCTCGGTGACGGCGAACACGCCCCCCGAAGTCGAGGTCTGCATCCCCGAGCCCTCACAGGTGGGGCACACCCTCGGCACGGTGCCGGACTTCGCCCCGGTGCCGCGGCACGAGGAGCACGCGGCGTCGGAGGTCATGTGCAGCGAGACGGTCGTGCCGTCCACCGCCTGGGCGAAGTCGATCGTGGCCTCCCCCTCGACGTCGGCGCCGCGGCGCGGACCCCTGCCCGAGCTGGGACGCCGCGTCTGCTGCGTCGCCTGACCGAACAGGTTCCCGAACAGGTCGCCGAAGCCACCCGCCGCGCCACCGGAGAACAGGTCGTCCATGTTCGGGGTGGCCCCGCCCCCACGGGGGAAGCGGAAACCACCGCCGAACAGGCTGCGCGCCTCGTCGTATTCCTTGCGCTTGGCTGGATCACTCAGCACGGCGTTGGCCTCGGAGGCCTCCTTGAACCGTGCCTCGGCCTTCTTGTTGTCCGGGTTCTGGTCCGGGTGGTTGTCCCGGGCGATCTTGCGGAAGGCCTTCTTGATCTCTTCTGCCGAGGCGTCCTTGGAGACGCCGAGAATCTTGTAGTAGTCCTTCTCGACCCAGTCCTTAGTGCTCACGGCGCCTCCCTTCTCTCACTCAGTGGGCTGCGCAACGGCAACCCGCGCCGGACGAATGACCCGCTCACCGAGCTTGTAGCCGGGCTGCACGACCTGCGAGATCGTGGTCACCTCGACCGGCTCCGGCAGCGGGGCCTGCATGAGGGCGTCGTGCAGCGTCGGATCGAAGGCCTCACCGATCTGCCCGAACGAGACGAGCCCGTACTTGTTGCCCAGCTTCTCCAGCTCGTCGGCGACCAGCTTGAAGCCGCCCTCCAGGTCGGAGTGGCTGCGGGCCAACGCCACCGCGTCCAGCACTGGCATCAGGTCGGACACCACGGCCTCGATCCCGGCCTGGCGCGACAGCGCCCGGTCGCGGTCCACCCGCTTCTTGTAGTTCGCGTACTCGGCCTGGAGCCGCTGCAGGTCCTCGGTGCGCTCGGCCACGAGGGCCTCCAGCACCACGATCTCGGCCTGCTCGACGGCTTCGCCCTCGGGCGAGGGCGCTGGCTGCGCACCCTCGCCCGTCGGCTCCTCCTCGGGCACGAACTGGTTGTCCGGTTCGCTGGTCACTTGTTGTCCTTGTCTTCCTCGACGATCTCAGCCTCGACGATGCCCTCGTCCTCGGCCTGGGCGGCGCCCTCCTCGGCCTGGGCTTCGCTCTGCTGGGCGGCCGCGGCCTCGGCCTGCGCGGCGGCGTACATGGCCTGGCCCATCGCCGAAGCCTTGGCGTTCAGGTCGTCCATCGCGGCCTTGACCGCGTCGTTGTCGTCGCCCTTGAGCGCTTCCTTGAGGGCATCGACCGCGCTGGTGACGGGGGCCTTGACGTCCTCGCCGATCTTGTCGCCGTTGTCGGCGAGCAGCTTCTCGGTGCGGAACACCAGGGCGTCCGCCTCGTTGCGCATCTCGACAGCCTCGCGACGCTTCCGATCCTCCTCGGCGTGGCTCTCGGCCTCCTTGATCATCCGGTCGATGTCTTCCTTGGCCAAGGCCGAGCCGCCGGTCACGGTCATGGACTGCTCCTTGCCGGTGGCCAGGTCCTTGGCGTGGACGTGCACGATGCCGTTGGCGTCGATGTCGAAGGTGACCTCGATCTGGGGCACGTTGCGCGGGGCGGGCAGCAGGCCGGTCAGCTCGAAGTTGCCCAGGCTCTTGTTGTCGCGGGCGAACTCGCGCTCACCCTGGTAGACCTGGATCATGACCGCGGGCTGGTTGTCCTCGGCGGTGGTGAACACCTCGGAGCGCTTGGTCGGGATCGTCGAGTTGCGCTCGATGATCTTGGTCATGACGCCGCCCTTGGTCTCGATGCCGAGGCTCAGCGGGGTCACGTCGAGCAGCAGCACGTCCTTGACCTCGCCCTTGAGCACACCGGCCTGCAGGGACGCACCGAGCGCGACCACCTCGTCCGGGTTGACGCCCTTGTTGGGCTCCTTGCCGCCCGTCAGCTCCTTGACCAGGTCGACCACGGCGGGCATACGGGTGGAGCCGCCGACGAGCAGCACGTGCTCGATATCGCCGATGGACACCCCGGCGTCCTTCATGACGTTGGCGAAGGGCTTGCGGCAGCGGTCCAGCAGGTCCTGGGTCATGCGCTGGAACTCGGCGCGGGTCAGCTTCTCGTCCAGGTGCAGCGGGCCCTCGGCCGAGGCGGTGATGTAGGGCAGGTTGATGGAGGTGTCGGCGGTGCTGGACAGCTCGATCTTGGCCCGCTCGGCGGCCTCCTGCAGGCGCTGCCGGGCCATCTTGTCCTTGCTCAGGTCGACGCCGTGCTTGTTCTTGAACTGCGTGACCAGCCAGTCCACCACCCGGGCGTCCCAGTCGTCGCCACCGAGGCGGTTGTCGCCATTGGTGGCCTTGACCTCGAACACGCCGTCGGCGATCTCCAACAGGCTGACGTCGAAGGTGCCGCCGCCGAGGTCGAACACGAGGATGGTGTGTTCGCCCTTGTCGGCCTTGTCCATGCCGTAGGCCAGCGCGGCGGCGGTCGGCTCGTTGATGATCCGGTCGACGACCAGGCCAGCGATCTCGCCCGCCTCCTTGGTGGCCTGGCGCTCCGCGTCGCTGAAGTAGGCCGGGACGGTGATGACCGCGTTGGTCACCGGCTCACCGAGGTAGGCCTCGGCGTCGCGCTTCAGCTTCTGCAGCACGAACGCGCTGATCTGCTGCGGGCGGTAGTCCTTGCCGTCGATGGAGATCTTCCAGTCGGTGCCCATGTGGCGCTTGACCGAACGGATGGTGCGGTCGACGTTGGTGACGGCCTGACGCTTGGCCACCTCGCCGACGAGGACTTCGCCGCTGGGGGCGAAGGCAACCACCGACGGCGTCGTGCGTGAGCCTTCGGCGTTGGGAATGACAGTGGGTTCGCCGCCCTCAAGAACAGCGACGACCGAGTTGGTGGTGCCGAGGTCGATGCCGACTGCACGTGCCATGTGGTTCCTCCAGAGTTATCAGTGGGCCTGCTGCCCAGTAGTCTCGTTCATGATTGAGCGGACGCGACTCAACTTACACCTTGAGCCATCCAGACTCAAGTAGTGATCGTCAAAGTTGCGTCCAGCAGACTCAACCTTCGGGCGCCCCGGTTTATTCCGCGGTGGGCCGGGCACCTCCGCAGAAAATCGATTGCCCCGCCGAAGAGCCCCTGGCAGGCTGGATACCCCACGACGATCGAGAACCAGCCGAGAGGTACAGCGATGAGACGCCAGCCGCGACGCGCCGAGAGCGTCCGCTGCGCGCTGCCCCGGCGCCAGCCGCAGCGCTGACCCGCGCGGCCCGAACGCGCCGCCCGCATCCTCACCCATCCCCTGGAGACACCATGACGAACTTCCCCATGCCCTTGTCGGGCACCGATAACACCCTGATGTGGGCCGACGAGGCCGCCATCGAACAGGCCGCCCAAGAGCAGCTGCGCAACGTCGCCCGCCTGCCCTGGACCCACGGGGTCCGGGTCATGCCCGACGTGCACTACGGCCTGGGAGCGACCGTCGGGTCGGTGATCGCGATGCGGCAGGCCGTCGCCCCGGCCGCCGTCGGGGTGGACATCGGCTGCGGTATGACCGCGGTGCGGACGAACCTGCGCCCCGACCAGCTGCCCGACGACCTGGGCTGGCTGCGCCACCGGATCGAGCGGGCGGTCCCGGTCGGTTTCGCCGAACACCCCGGCGAGCCGACGGCCCTGAACCGGCACCGCGACCTGGCCAAGCGCTACCGCACGATCATGAGGGGCTTCGATGACCTCCACGCCGCCTCGCTGACGAAGGCCGCCCGCACCGGCAAGGCCGCCCGCAAGGCGTCCCACCAGGTCGGGACCCTGGGCGGGGGCAATCACTTCATTGAGCTCTGCGGCGGCGACGACGGCCGGGTGTGGGTGACGCTGCACTCGGGTTCCCGGGGCACCGGCAACCAGCTGGCCCAGGTGCACATGAGCGCCGCCCAGAAGCTGTCCCACAACCAGGGCCTCGTCGACCGGGACCTGGCGGTCTTCCTGGCCGACACCCCGCAGATGGACGCCTACCTCCACGACCTGTGGTGGGCCCAGGCCTACGCCCTGCTCAACCGGGACGTCATGCTGGCCGCGGTCTGCGACGTGCTGTCCGCGGCGATCCCGGGGATCGGTTTCGAGACCCCGATCCGCTGCCACCACAACTACGTCGCCGTCGAGACCTACGACGGGGTGGAGCTGATCGTCACCCGCAAGGGCGCGATCCGCGCCGGGCTGGACGACTTGGGCATCATCCCGGGTTCGATGGGGACCGGCTCCTATATCGTGCGCGGGCTGGGCAACGAGGCGTCCTACCAGTCGGCCTCGCACGGGGCCGGGCGCCGGATGTCGCGCGGCGAGGCCAGGCGCCGGTTCAGCGCGGCCGACCTGGCGTCCCAGACCGAGGGCATCGAGTGCCGCAAGGACGTCGGCGTGGTCGACGAGATCCCCGCGGCCTACAAGGACATCAACGAGGTCATCGACGCCCAGCGCGACCTCATCGAGGTCGTGGCGCGGCTGCAGACGCTGCTCTGCGTCAAGGGCTGAGAGCCGGTGGGGTGGCTGGCCCACCCCACCGGGCAGGGGCGGGCGGCGCCGACGCGATCCGGGCAGCCGCGGTTGGCAACTACACTTTCGCCCATGCGCTACATCTCGACCAGGGGCGGCGGCACCCCCCAGCGGTTCTGCGACATCCTGCTTGAGGGCCTAGCCCCGGACGGCGGTCTCTACCTGCCGGAGCGCTACCCCGACCTCACCGGCCTGCTGCCGCGCTGGCACCGCGCATATCCCGAGCTGGGCTACGCCGGGCTGGCCTTCGAGGTGCTGCGCCTGTTCATCGACGACATCGACGAGGACGACCTGCGGGGCATCTGCGAGCGGGCCTATTCCTATCCGAAGTTCTCCGACGAGCGGATCGTGCCCCTCACCCGGCTGAGCGACGGCACCTGGCTCGCCCACACCTCGCTCGGCCCGACCGCGGCCTTCAAGGACATGGCCATGCAGCTCCTCGGCGAACTGTTCGACTACGTCCTGACCCGCCGCGACCAGACCCTCACCATCCTCGGCGCGACCAGCGGCGACACCGGTTCGGCCGCCGAATACGCGCTGCTGGGCAAGCCCCGCCTCCGGGTGTTCATGCTGACCCCGGCCGGGCGCATGACCCCCTTCCAGCAGGCCCAGATGTTCAGCCTCGACGACCCGGGCATCGTCAACCTCGCCGTCGACGGGGTCTTCGACGACTGCCAGGACCTGGTCAAGGCGGTCAACGCCGACGCCGACTTCAAGGCCACCCACCGGATCGGGGCGGTCAACTCGATCAACTGGGCGCGGCTGCTGGCGCAGGTGGTGTACTACGTGGCGGCCTGGATTCAGGCCACCGGCTCCCCCGACGAACAGGTCTCCTTCGCGGTGCCGAGCGGCAACTTCGGCAACATCTGCGCCGCCCACATCGCCCGCTGCATGGGCCTGCCGGTCGCCACGCTGGTGCTGGCCACCAACGAGAACGACGTGCTGGACGAGTTCGTCCGCACCGGCGTCTACCGGGTGCGCGGGGCAGCCGACACCCACGAGACCAGCTCGCCGTCCATGGACATCTCCAAGGCCAGCAACTTCGAGCGTTTCGTCTTCGACCTGCTCGGACGCGATGGCGCGCGCACCGCGCGGCTGTTCGGCAGCGAGATCCCCCAGCACGGATTCTTCGACCTGTCCACCGACCCGGTCTTCGCCGAGGTCAGCGACCGATACGGTTTCCGGTCCGGTTCCAGCACCCACGCCGACCGGATCGCGACCATCCGCGAGGTCTACGCCACCGACGGCGTGGTCATCGACCCCCACACCGCCGACGGGGTGAAGGTGGCCCGCGAGTCCGGCGCACCGGATGTCATCGTGATCGAGACCGCGCTGCCGGTGAAGTTCTCGGCCACGATCGTCGAGGCGCTCGGCACCGAACCGCCGCGCCCCGCCCGCTTCGCCGGGCTGGAGGACCTGCCCCGGCACGTCACCGCTCTGCCCAACGACGCCGAGGCACTGAAACGGCTGATCGCCAGCCGGTGAACCGGCGTCAGTGCGCGGGTGGCACCCAGGCCAGCTGAGCGACCACGCACCCGGCGTCCCGGCTCACCACCTGGGCGCGCCCGGCCGGGGTCTTCCGCGGCCTGATCCGGCCGATCAGGGCCCCCTCGTCGGGGTTGCCGGACAGCAGGATGCCGGTGCAACTGAGTTCGGTCATCGTCTGGAGCACCGGCTCGTACATGGCCCGGGACGCGCCGCCGCTGCGCCGGGTCACGACGATGTGCAGGCCGATGTCCTGGGCCTGCGACATGAGCGGCTGCAGGGCCGCGACCGGGTTGCCCGAGGCCGTCGCGACGAGGTCGTAGTCGTCGACCAGCACCCAGATCTCCGCACCCTGCCACCAGGAGCGGGACCGCAGCTGTTCGGGGCTGACCGAGTCGTCCGGCAGCCGGGTGCGCAGGAACTCGCCCAGCTCGGACAGCTCCGAGGAAGCCTGCTCCCTGGTCGTGAGATAGCCAGCCGAATATTCCGCCGGGATGTCGCCGAGCAGCGCCCGCCGGTAGTCGACCACGAGGAACTTCGCCTGGTCGGGGGTGTGGGTGCGCATGACCTCGTGGGCCAGCGCCCGCAGGAACGTCGATTTGCCGGACTTGGCGTCGCCGAAGAGGAACAAGTGGCTGTCGGCGCGGGGGTCGAACAGCAGCGGGCCGAGCCGCGACTCCTCCACCCCGAGCGCCAGCTGGCCGGTGTCGGGGGCCAGGGCGCGAACCTG
>JAUMWV010000067.1 GCA_030529455.1 Propionibacteriaceae bacterium
TGGGGGAATGCTGTTCGCCGCGGCCGGGATCGCGGTTGGGCGCCGGGCGTGGGCGAGGCCGTCGTGATCCTCCTGTTGACCGGATTCGCCGGGGCGCTGGGGGCGGTGTTGCGCTTCTTGGTGGACGCCGCGGTGCAGCGCGCGCACCGGCTCTCGCTGCCGGTCGGCACCTGGGCGATCAACGTCACCGGCTCCCTGGCGCTGGGCGTCCTGCACGGGTGGCAGGCACCCGCGGAGGCCGTGGCGATCCTTGGGACCGGGCTGTGCGGGGGGTTCACGACCTTCAGCACCGCCAGCGTGGAGGCGGTGCGCCTGGCAGCGAGGCCAGCGGTGGGGGCCGGATACGCCGTGGTCACGCTGGGATCTTGCGTGGCGGCGGTGGCACTGGGGCACTGGTTCGCCGCCTAACTGTGCGGCGCCGGCGCGGACCGGGCCGTCGCCTCCCGGGACGAGGTCGATCGGTCGCGCCCCGAGCTGCTAAGCTATGTGGCTGCGGCCGTTGACTCTGGCCTGGCCGCAGATACGTGAGCGGTGAGTTGCAGCTTTCGGGCATTTTGGTGAGGCGACACATCGCAGGTCTTCTAGACCCACCCGATGCCAGCAACTCAACGAAGCACGAGCGCCACCCGGTCTCACTGAAGGGTGCGCGCGGAGGACACCATGACCCTGCCCAAGAAGCGTAAGCAACCGAAGTCTTTCAAGGCCGACGGCACCCCCAAGAAGCGCTGGACCGCCGAGCAGCGGGCCGCCCGGGGCCACGGCCCCCGCAAACGCGGCGGACGAAACCAGGAGTGGACGAAGGAGCAGCGCGGACCGGCCGTCGAGGCCGCAGCCGAACGCTCTGAGCGCCCCACCCGCAGCTTCGACCGGGACCAGTGGCGGGACCGGTTCGAGCCGGGGGAGAGGTTCGGGCGCACTGCCCGCGAGGACCGGCCCTCCCGGGACGACCGGCCACGCGGACGCGACCGGTTCGAGCGGGGCGAGAGGCCCCGGTGGGACCGCGATGATCGGGCCGACCGCGGCGGCCGCTGGGAGGACCGTCCGGCGTCCAGGGCCTGGGGCCGCGACGACCGCCCGGCCAGGCCCGGCCGGTTCGAGCGGCGCACCGACCGACAGATCGAGGGACGCTGGTCCCGCGAGGACGGCCAGGGCCGTTCCGAACGCTGGTCCCGCGACGACCGTCCGGCGTGGGGCCGTGACGAGCGCCCCCGCGGCTCCGCGTGGGGCCGCGACGACCGGCCTAGCCGGGGCGAGCGGTGGGGGGAGCGTCCCTCGTCCAGGCGCTGGGACCGCGACGAGCGTCCCCGTGGCTCCGCGTGGGGCCGCGACGACGAGCGCGGCGGTGACCGTGGCCGTGGCCGCCGCTTCGACGATCGCCCGCACGGCGAGCGCCGCCCCAACCGGTTCGAGGACCACCCGCGGCGTCACGACCGGGCCCGCGAACGCCAGCTGAGCGAGGCCCCGGCCGAGGCCGACACCATGAGCTGGACCCAGGTCGAGGCCGTCGAACTCGACCTGGGTACGGCCGAGACTTCCGGTTTCGTCGGGCTGGGCGTCCCGGCCGAACTCGCGGCGGCGCTGACCGCCCAGGGCATCACCGACCCGTTCCCGATCCAGACCGCGACGATCCCCGACGCCCTGGCCGGGCGGGACGTGCTGGGGCGTGGCCGCACCGGCTCGGGGAAGACCCTAGCCTTCGGCCTGCCGCTGCTGGCCCGCCTCGCGGAGGCCGAGCCCGCCGGGGGAGCCCCCCGCGCGCTGATCCTCACCCCGACGCGGGAACTGGCGCTGCAGATCGCCGACAACCTGTCCCCGCTGGCCCGCGCGCTGCGGCTCGACCTGACGCTGATCGCGGGCGGCATGTCCTACGGTCCGCAGCTGAGGGCCTTCGAGCGTGGCGTCGACGTCATCGTCGCGACCCCCGGGCGGCTCATCGACCTGCTGGAGCAGGGCGCCGTCGACCTGTCCCAGGTGCTGGTCACGGTGCTGGACGAGGCCGACCACATGGCCGACCTCGGGTTCATGCCCGCCGTCACGACGCTGCTCGACCTGGTGCCTGCTGAGGGCCAGCGGCTGCTCTACTCGGCGACGCTGGACGACGCCGTCGGTGAGCTGGTCCGGCGCTACCTCACCGACCCGGTGACCCACGAGGTCGATTCGTCCAAGGCGTCGGTCACGACCATGGTGCACCGCGTCCTGCACGTGCTGCCGCACCACAAGAACGCCCTGACCGCCGAGATCGCGAACCGGGAGGGACGCACCGTGGTCTTCGTCCGCACCCAGCTGGCCGCCGACCGGGTCGCCGGGCAGCTGCGCGAGGCCGGGGTCATGGCCGGTGCGCTGCATGGCGGCCTGACCCAGGGGGCACGCGCCCGGATTCTCGCCGCCTTCAAGGAGGGCCAGGTGCCGGTGCTCGTGGCCACGGACGTCGCCGCCCGCGGCATCCACGTCGACGACGTGTCGCTGGTGCTACAGGTCGACCCGCCGCGCGACCACAAGGACTACCTGCACCGGGCCGGACGCACCGCCCGGGCTGGGGAGTCTGGGGTGGTGGCCTCCATCGTGTTGCCGCACCAGCGCAAGATGATGCGGCGCATCACCGGCCAGGCCGGGGTCAAGGGGGCGCCGCTCGAGGTCACGCCGGGCAGCGTCGAGCTGCGGGAGGCGACCGGGGCGCGTCCCGCCTCGGGCCTGCCGATCGACGAGGCCGACTACCTCGCGCTGATCGCGCCGAAGCAGCGTCCCCGCAAGCCGCGGCCGGAGGGCCGCGGGTTCGGGCGCGGCCGTGGCTTCGGCGGACGCCGCTACGGTGAGCGCAAGTTCCGCGACCGCTAACTCCGCGGGCTGGCCGTTTTACCAGGTGGGAGCCCCAACCGGGGCGCGCCGGAGTCAGCTTAGGATGGTGAGCCGTGACTGAAGCTTGCGAGGTCGAACTGAGCGTCGCCGAACCCGGCGACGCCGCCGCCATGCACTCCGTGATCCAGACCTCGTTCGCCGCTCGTCCTCCGGTGGACCCACCAGCGGCCGCGCTCAGCGACACGGTGGCCGACATCGCGGCGGCGCTCGAATCGGGTACGGGCCTGCTGGCGCATATCGACGGTGAGCTCGTGGGCTGCCTGCTGATCTCCATCAGCGGAAACCGGATCGGTCTGCACCGGGTCAGCGTGCTGCCGAAGGCGCGCCAGCACGGCGTCGCCGCCCAGCTGGTGCGGGGCGCCGGGATGCTGGGCCTCGACCTCGGGGCGCGCGAGGTCGAGCTGATGGCCCGCGCCGAGTTCCCCAACCTGGTCTCCTGGTGGGAGGGGCACGGTTTCGTGATCGAACGGGAGGTGCCGCTGGGCTACATGTTGTCGCGGCGCCTGCCCCGCAGGTTCCTGATCCCCACGGCCGCCGCCATGAAGGAGCTCGGGGAACGGCTCGGGCGGAGCCTCTGCGGCGGGGACGTCATCATCGTCTCGGGCGACCTCGGCGCGGGCAAGACCACGCTGGCGCAGGGGATCGGGGCCGGGCTGGGCGTGGAGGGCCCCATCGTGTCCCCGACCTTCGTGCTGAGCCGGGTGCACCCCAACCCCGCCGGGCCCGCCCTCGTCCACGTGGACGCCTACCGGCTGAGCAGCGCGGCCGAACTCGAAGACATCGACCTGGAATCCTCTCTCGCCGAATCGGTGACGCTGATCGAATGGGGCACCGGCATCGCCGAATGGCTGGCCGACGACCGGCTTGAGATCGACATCCAGCGCAGCGACGACCCCAACGACGACACCCGCGACGTGCTGCTGACCGGTTATGGTTCGCGCTGGGACGAGATTTTGGAGAACCTGTGAGCTACACCCTCGGCATCGACACGTCCTATGAGGTCGCGATCGGGCTGGCCCGCGACGGGGTACCGGTCGACGCGCTCAGCGTGCCCGATACCCGCGCACACGCCGAAGCCTTGGTGCCGTCGGTGCTGGAGCTGTGCTCCCGGCACGGCATCGGGCTGCCCGGTCTGGCCGGGGTCGCGGTGGGGATGGGGCCGGGCCCGTTCACCGGGTTGCGGGTCGGCATCGTCACGGCCTGGACGATCTCGTCCCTGCTCGGCACCGAACCGCGCGGCGTGTGCAGCCTGGACGTCATCGCCCGCCAGTGGGCGCTGGCCGGGGCGCCCGAGGAGTTCGTCGTAGCCTCCGACGCGCGCCGCAAGGAGCTGTACTGGGCGCGCTATCGCGAGGGCGTCAGGGTGGACGGCCCCAACGTCACCCCGCCCCGCGACCTGCCCGAGCTGCCGCTGGCCGGGCCAGCCCTCGACCTGTCCTACGGCTCCGAGGTGCTGCCCGGCGCCCCCACCCGGCTGGACGCCGCGGTGCTCGCGGCACACTGGGACCGGTTCCCCGCGGTGAACGAGCCGCTGTACCTGCGCGCCGCGGACGCGACGGTGTCGGTCCGCACCAAGTCGGCGCTGCCCCGCCCGGCGGTGAGGCGGCGGTGATCGTCCGGGACGCGACCCCAGCCGACCTCGACGCGATCATGGCGCTGGAGGACGAGGCCTTCGCTCCCGGCGAGCGGTGGAGCAGGGCGTCCTGGCAGCAGGAGCTGGCTCCGGGCCGGTGCTGCCTGGTCGGGGTCTCCGGTGACGTGATCGGGGTCGCCGCGTTCAGCGTCGTCGACAGCGTCGCCGACCTCAACCGCATCATCGTGGCGGCCCGACAGCGCGGCCGCCGCCGGGCCGGTGAGCTGCTGGCGTCCGGCCTTGAGCGCGTGGCGGAGCGCGGGGCGGTCCGCACGCTGCTCGAGGTGAAGCACGACAACCATTCCGCGCTGCGGCTGTATGCGCGGCACGGATTCACCGAGATCGCCCGCCGCCGCGACTACTACGGTCCCGGCGCGGACGCGCTCATCCTGGAGGTCACCCATGTCTGAACCGCTCATCCTTGGCATCGAATCCAGCTGCGACGAGACCGGGGTCGGGATCGTCCGGGGTCACACGCTGCTCGCGAACGAGGTCGCCAGCTCGGTCGCCGAACACGTCCGCTTCGGTGGCGTGGTGCCCGAGATCGCCAGCCGCGCCCACCTCGACGCCTTCGTGCCGACGCTGCGAAGGGCGTGCGAGAAGGCCGAGGTCGACCTGTCGGAGCTCGACGGCATCGCCGTCACCGCCGGGCCCGGGCTCATGGGTGCGCTGGTGATCGGGCTGTCGGCCGCCAAGGCGCTCGCGGGTTACCTCAACAAACCCCTCTACGGCGTCAACCACCTGGTCGGTCATGTCGCCGTCGACCTGCTGGACCACGGGCCGCTGCCGACGCCCGCGCTGGCGCTGCTGGTCTCGGGCGGTCACACCTCGCTGCTGTGGGTGAACGACATCGCCAGCGACATCGCCGAGATCGGTTCGACCATCGACGACGCGGCGGGCGAGGCTTACGATAAGGTCGCCAGGCTGCTCGGCCTGTCCTACCCGGGCGGCCCGGTGATCGACCGGGAGGCCCAGTCCGGTGACGCCTCGGCGATCCGGTTCCCGCGGGGGCTCACGGCGCGGCACGACCTGGAGCGGCACCGCTACGACTTCTCCTTCTCCGGGCTCAAGACGGCCGTCGCCAGGTGGGTCGAGTTGCGCCGCCTGGAGGACGCCGAGGTGCCGATCCCCGACGTCTGCGCGTCCTTCCAGGAGGCGGTCTGCGACGTGTTGACCGCCAAGACCGTGGACGCCGCACGGGCCTATGGCGCCTCCACGGTGCTGCTCGGCGGGGGCGTCGCGGCGAACTCCAGGCTGCGGGCGCTGCTGGAGGAGCGGGCCGCCCAGGCCGGGATCGAGGTACGCCGCCCGCGTCCAGCCCTGTGCACCGACAACGGGGCCATGATCGCGGCGGTGGGTGCCGAGGTGGTGCGCAAGGGCCTGCGTCCCTCGTCGCTGGACATCTCCGCCAACCCCGGCCTGCCGGTCTCGACGGTGCTGGTCTGAACCTGGCCTTGGGGCGGCGGCCCATACTGGTTCCGTGATGCGCGCACTCGGTTGGCTTCTTGGGACCGGCTCGGCCGTGGCGGCCGTGCTGCTGCTGTTCCCCGCGGTCACGACCTGGTGGACGCCGCTGGCGCTGGCGGCGTCCTTCCTCACCTACCTGGCGGCGCTCCCGGTGCTGTGGCTGCTGACGCTGGTGCCCGGCCTGGCCAGCCCGGGGCGGCGGACGGCGAGCCTGGCGGGGATGGTGGTCGCCGCCGCGCTGACCGTGACGCTGGCCCTGCCGCTGGCCGAACGCTTCGGGGTCTTCCCCTCCCCTGGGCGGGACGACCTGAGGGTGGTGTCGCTCAACGTCGAGTTCGGCGAGGCCGATGTGGGGCAGCTGATGGGGCAGGTCCAGCAGAACTCGGCCGACGTGGTCGTCCTCATGGAACTGACCCCGGACTACGTGGCCAGGCTCCAGGCCGCCGGTTTCCTGAGCCTCTACCCCCACTGGATCGGTGAGGCGGACGAGGACGCCTCCGGGACCGGGGTGTTCTCGCGCACCCCGATCGCCGAGGTGGGGCGGGCCGCCAGCATCTTCACCGGGGTCGCGGGCCGGACCGAGGTACGCGGCACGTCCTGGACCGTCGCGGGCGTCCACCCGGTGTCCCCCTTCTTCACCGCCGCCACCTGGGAACGGGACGCGGCGGCCGTGCGGGAACTCCTCGTCCCGCTGCGCTCGTCGAACACGGTCGTGGTCGGCGACTTCAACGCCGTGTCGCAGCACTACACGATGAAGCGGCTCTACGACCTGGGCTACGTCAACGCGGTGCACCAGACCGGTGCCGGGTGGCAGCCCACCTGGCCGATGGAGAAGGGCTATCCGGCGATCATCGACATCGATCACGCGCTGACCTCGCCGCAGGTCGCCGCGACCGGCCTGCGGTTCTTCGAGGTCCCGGGCACCGACCACCGGGGGCTGGAGGTGAGCGCCGCGACCGCGAGCTGACTATGCTGCCCACGTCGAGGCGCGAAGGAGGCAGGCGTGTACACCCCACAGCTCAACACACTCGGTTTCGTGCTGCACCCGGACCGGGAGCGGGTCCTCATGGTGCACCGGGTCGGGCGCGAACACGACTACCAGCTCGGCAAGTACAACGGCCTGGGCGGCAAGCTCGAACCGGGCGAGGACGTCGTCGCGGGTATGAAGAGGGAGATCGCCGAGGAGGCCGGGATCACGGTCACGTCGCTGCGGCTACGGGGAACGGTCTCCTGGCCGGGGTTCAGCGCCCACGGGGACGAGTTCGGGTTCATCTTCCTGATCGATGGCTGGGAGGGCGAGCCCCGCGAGGCGAACGAGGAGGGGCCGCTGTCGTGGCGGCGGATCGACGAGCTGGACTCGCTGCCGATGTGGGAGGGCGACCGGCACTTCCTACCGCTGGTCTTCGACCCCGCCGTCGCCCAGTTCCACGGCGTGTTGCCCTACCAGGACGGGCGTCCCGTCTCGTGGCAGGTCACGATTCTGGATAGCTGAGGAGGTCCGTCCAGCGCCGGGCGGATGAGTCCGGCGGTGTCCCGGCCCGGCGGGGATAGGATGCCTGACATGGCAGTGGAACCCGACTGGCCGCTGGGAGACCCCGGCCTGGAACCCGGCGTCCCCCGATGAAAGCCGAGACCGCCCGGTGGCTGCTCTCGGACCAGGGACGGGAACTGCTCGCCGGTGACCTCGACCCGGATTCGCTGGCCGACGCCTCTCGGCTGCGCCGGAG
Organism: Propionibacteriaceae bacterium; assembly: GCA_030529455.1. Lineage (GTDB taxonomy): Bacteria > Actinomycetota > Actinomycetes > Propionibacteriales > Propionibacteriaceae > JAUMWV01. The sequence goes on from JAUMWV010000067.1 coordinate 7,684, forward strand.
CCTTGAGGCGGAACGCGCCGCGGCGGTGCTGGGCCAGGTGGCGCTGCGGCGCAAGGCCGTGACGAAGTTCGGTTCCGCCGCGGCTGGGCTGTTCTTCACCCCGGCCGGGCTGGAGCAGGCGTCCCGGCCGGACGTGGCCCGCTGGCGAGCGCGGCGGTTCGCGTCCGCAGGAGTGGGGCGCGTCGTCGATCTCGGATGCGGCCTCGGCACGGACGCGCTGGCGCTGCTCTCGGCGGGGATCGAGGTGCGGGCGGTCGAGCTAGACCCGGTGACTGCGGTTTTTGCCGAGGCCAACCTGGGCATTCCGGTGACGGTGGCCGACGCCACCCAGGTGCCGATCGGGGCTGGGGAGGCGGTCTTCGCCGACCCGGCCCGGCGCACCGCGCGCGGGCGGACGTGGAACGTGGCCGATTTTTCCCCGCCCTGGGACTTCGTCACCGGGCTGCTG
>JAUMWV010000068.1:0-5940 GCA_030529455.1 Propionibacteriaceae bacterium
CTGGGTATAGATCGGCTGCACGTACAGCAGGCCGCCCCCAACCGGCAGCGTCAGCAGGTTGCCGTGGATCGCCTTGGTGTTGCCCTGTTTGGTGAACGGCAACAGCTTCTCGGCCACCCGGGAGTCGGTCTGCAGCGCGTTGAAGGTCTGTGCCGGGCCCGCGATCTGCTGGCTGTCGGACAGCTTCAGCACCCGCAGCCTGCCGTACTCGGGGCTGGAGGCGTCCGAGTTCACCGCGAGATAGACCGACAGGTTCTGGCGCTTCAATGGGACGAACACCGCCGTCTGGGAATACACCGGCTCGGTGTCCCCCGGCCACCTGATGGTGAGGTAGTACGGGGGTTCCTTCTGCTCACCCTCTTTCTGCCCGACCGTCTTCGGGTCGGCCGGGGTCTCCCACACATCGGAGCGCTCGAACCAGGTGTAGGCATTCGTGGTGTGGTAGCGCCCCAGCACCTCCCGCTGCACCTTGAACAGATCCTGTGGGAACCGCAGGTGCTTCAGCAGGTCGGCCGAGATCTCCGACTTCGGGACCACCGTGCCCGGGAACGCCTTCTGCCAGGTCTGCAGGATCGGGTCGCTCTCGTCCCAGGCGTAGAGCTTGACCGTCCCGTCGTAGGCGTCCACCGTCGCCTTGACCGCATTGCGCACGTAGTTCACCTGCATCGGCAGGCCCTCGCGGACCGGTCTCAGCGAGTCGGAAGTGGCCTGCTGCCAATCCACCCTGGTCGAGTTCGGGTAGTGCGCCGAGGTGGTGTAACCGTCGACGACCCACTGGACGCGACCGTCCACCACCGTCGGATACACGTCGGAATCGAGCGTCAGCCACGGCGCGACCTTCGCCACCCGCTCGGCGGGAGTGCGGTCGTACAGAATCCGCGACTCGGAGTTCACCCGGTCGGTCAACATGAGGTTGATGTCGGCGAACTTGATCGAGAACAGCGCCCGGTTGACGAATCCCCCAACCGGGATGCCGCCCTTGCCCGCATAGGTGGACTTGGTTTCGGCCCGGCCGGTGCCACCGCCCGGGGTGTCCAGCTCCACCGGCTCGGCCCCCTCCGGCGCGCCGACCACCACGTAATGACCGGCCCGTTCGCCGAAGTAGATCCGCGACTCATGCTCGCCGAGCTCCCCGACGGTGGGAATCCCACCCGAGAGGAACTGCGGCTCCCCATTGACCTCGCGCTTGTTGCCATAGGCCGCCACCAACCCGTGGCCGTGCGTGTAGACCGTGTGGATGTTGTTCCAGTTGACCTCGGAGATGCCCTCAATGTTCAGCTCCCGCACCGCCACCACCGTGTCGGTGCTGGTCCCGTTGACGACGTACCGGTCGACGTCAAGGCGCTTGGGGAACGCGTAGTAGCCGCGCACCTGTTGCAGCTGTTCGAAGGTCTGCGGGATCGTGGCCGGGTCCATCAGCCGGATGGCGGGCAAGGCCTCGGCGTCGGCCTTGAGCTGTCCCGCCGAGACGGTCGCGACGGCCTTGTAGTCCTCAATCTCGATGTGATCGATCCCGAACGCCGCGCGCGTCGCCGCCAGGTTGTTGGAGATGTAGGGATTCTCCTTGTCCGGCTCGTTCGGGACGACGTCGAAGGTCTGAATCCACCACGGGTAGACCCCACTGAGAATCAACCCGGCGACCGCCGCCAGGACAGCGGACGCGATCGGGATCGACCACCGGCGCAGCCAGGCGTTGACGAAGAAGACGAGCGCGCACACGAACGTGATCGACGCCATGATGAGCAGTGCCGGTATCCGGGCGTTGGCATCGGTGAAATGCACCCCGGTGAACTGCGTGCCGGGCGTCAGTGACACCGCGAAGCGGTCGAGCAGCACACTCAGGCCGTAGACGGTCGCCGCCAGACCGAGCAGCACCGACACGTGGGCCTGGGCCGCCGGGTGCTTGTGGCGGTTGGCGCCCCGGCGGAAGACGTCGCTGGACAGCGCCCCCGTGACGAAGTGCATGAACCCGGCGCCCACGGCCGAGGCCACCAGCCCGATGAGGAAGAAGGAGGCCAGCACGCGATACCACGGGTAGCCGAACACGAAGAAGGACAGGTCCAGGCCGAAGTAGGCGTCCTTCGAACCGAACGGTGTGGCATTGGCCCAGGCCAAGAAGGCCTCGGCGTTCGCGGCCCCCGCCAGGCCAGCCAGGACGCCGAGCGCCGCAGCGGGGGCACCGATCAGGCTCCACCGCCGGTAGTCGAGCAGGTCCCGGAACCGGGCGACCAGCAGCGAGGTCTCCGCCGTGGCGCGCACCTTCGGCCGGAACCGGTAGGCAAGCAGCATGTTCCCGATCAGCAGGCCTGCCATGATCAGCCCAAAGGCCAAAAACAGCCCCACCCTGGCCGCGAGCAGGGTCGTGAACACCACACCCGCCTGGAGGTCATCGAACCACAGCCAGTCGGTCCACACGTTCGCGAACACGACCAGGACGCCCACCAGGGCACCGAAAACCAGCAGCGCGGTCAGCAACGCCGGTGGGCGGCGCGTGGGAACCGAAAGCACCTCGTCCGACATCAGTCCATCCCTTCACCTAGTGTGCCCAGCAGCGCCGCCGACAGCCCGGGCACCAGATCGTCGGCCCCAAGCAGGTCATCGGGCTGCGTGACCAGCCTCGCCAACCCGTGAGTCAGGCCGCCCCGCAGCGCGCCCACCACCACCCGGACATCCTGGCGGCGCGGATGGCGGGACACGAAGTCGGCGGCCGCGACCGGGTCGTCTGGGATCTCGTGCTCGCACTCGAGGGGCAGGAAGCTCCGCTCCATCGCCACGGCACACCCCGCGACCTCGTCGGGCCAGCTGATCCTCTCCAGGGCCACGACCAGGTCCTCACCGTCATGAAAATCATCCTGTTCGATGGCGCTCAGCGCGTCCGGCATCCCGCCGCTCAGCTGACCCGCCAGCGACGGCTCGGCTTCTATCAGCCGGGCGGTGGACACCAGCGCGAACAGCCGAACCGGCTGATCCCAGCCCTCGGCGGTGACGTAGCGCTCGATCTCGGCCAGCGCCGCGATCAGCGCGTCGATGGATGCTGCTGGCTGACTCAACAGTGCGGTACCTCCGTGCTGGGTTGCGGTTCGGTGAGCAGTTGCAGCGCCGCGATGGCGTCCTTGAGCGTGGACACCTTGATGAGCGGGAACTCAACCTCGATTCCCCCCAGGTCGGCGCAGTTCTCCTCCGGGACGAGGAAAGCCGACACCCCCGCCCGCTGCGCCGCGAACACCTTCTCGCGGACGCCGCCCACCCGGCCGATCATGCCGTCGGGGTCGATGGTGCCGGTGGCGGCGACCGTGCGATCGGCGACCAGATCGTTCTCGGTGATGAGGTCGAAGATGCCCAGCGCCAGCGCCAGCCCGCCCGACGGCCCGGCGACGGCACCCTCCGCGCTGTAGCTGACGGTCGGGGCGTACTGATATCCCGTGGTGTAAGAGGCCCCGCTGGTGGAGACCTTCCGGTTGGTGTTGGACGCGGCCGTCACGACCCGCACGGTCAGGGCCCGCTTGTTGCGGATGAAATCGAAGACGATCTCGCCCCCGACCGGGGCCGCCTGCACGATCTCGCGCACCTGGGCGGGGGTGTTCACCGCGGCGCCGTTGACGCGGGTGATGAGGTCGCCTTCGGCCAGCGCGTTGTAGGCCGGGCCCGCCACCGACACCGACGAAACCATCGGCACCTCCGTCACCGGATGACCGGCGGCGCGCAGCGCCGCCACCGTGGCGGCCCGCTGGGCCAGGTCCAGCTGCCGGGTGGCCTCCGTCTGCAACTGCTCGCTGCTCTTTCCCGCACGGTAGACCCACTCCCGGGGCAGCACCTCGCTGTCGTCGGCGAACTCGGCGATCAGCGCCTCGGGCAGGGTGATCTGGCTGTCAGCCTGGGGCTGGGCGACCGTCGCCATGAGCAGCCCGCCCCGAGCCGGATAGGTCTGAATCCCCTCGACGCGGATCATCGGCTGCCCGCCCGCATGACCCAGCACGTTGTAGGTGGCGCCGGGGCTCAGCGTGACGTAGGGCACCGGGGAGACCGCGAGCAGCGCCGCGAGCACGACGAATACCACCGCCGAGGTGATAGCCACAGTGTTCCGCGTCACGGCTCAACCCTAGCAAGCTTGACCGATGCGGTTGAATGGACACATGGCCGACCCATCGTCCCCCAACCTGCCCGAAGGCGAGTTTTTCGAGCAGATCCGGCGCCTGCTCGCCCAGCTGGGCATTGATCCCCAGGCGAGCCAGGTCTCCGGGCTGTTCAGCAACCCGGGTGCCGTCTTTGGCGCCATGCCGATGTTTGGCGGGGCCCAGGCCGACCCGGACGCGGCCTGGCGCACGACGATCACCGCGGCCGCCCACCAGCTGCCGTCCCATGGCGCCGACCCGAAACCGACCCCTGAGCAGAGCCGGGATATCGCCGATGCGGGACGCCTGGCCGAATCCTGGCTCGACGCCCACACCCGGTTCACCGGTATCGGCACCGAAGCCCAGGCCTGGACCCGCCGGGCCTGGATCGAGGCGACGGGCGCCAGGTGGCGCCGCCTCGCCGAACCGATCATCGAGGGGTCCGCTGACGCGCTCGGCGCCGGGCTCGCCCCAGAGGAATCGGAGTTCGCCGGGCTGCAACAGATGTTCGGGCCCATGCTGCGCATGTCGGCCAGCATGATGTACCGCGACCAGCTCCAACGCAGCCTCGCGCAGCTGGCCTCGGCGATCCTGACCGCCACCGAGCCCGGCTTCCAGCTGCTGCCCCGCCCGCAGATCGTGTTGCTGCCCGCCAGCATCTCCTCCTTCGTCGACGGGCTGGAACTGCCCGAATCCGAGGTGCTGCTATATCTCGCGCTACGCGAATCGGCACGTCAGCGGCTGTTCAGCGGGGTCGGCTGGCTCGCCCCGCAGCTGGACGCCCTGCTGGACCACTTCGCCCGCGAGATCCGCATCGACCTGGAGTTCATCGGAACCCAGTTCAACCTCGACAACCCCGAAGAGCTGACCATGGAGCGGATCGCCGAGGTTGGCGAGAGCGTCAGTGGGTCCTTCTTCAAGCCTGCGAGCACCCCCGCTCAGCTGGAGATCCTGGGGCGGCTGGAGACCCTGCTCGCCCTCGTCGAGGGCTGGGTGGATCACGTCACCAGCGCCGCCGCGGGCCAGTGGCTGACGCACGCGGTCGCGCTGGTCGAACTGGTCCGGCGCCGCCGCGCCGCGGGCGGTCCCGAGCAGAGCGTGTGGCAGAACCTCGTCGGGCTGGAGCTGCGCCCCCGGCGCATCCGCGACGCCGAAAACCTGTGGGCGGCGCTGTCCCAGGTGCGCGGACCGCAGGCCCGCGACGCGGTCTGGGACCATCCCGACCTCGTCCCGACGTCCGCCGACCTGGACGACCCGCTGCGCTTCGTCCACGAGGAACGCCCGTCCGGGGCCAGCGACCTGGACGCCGAACTGGAGCGGCTACTGCGCGACGAGCAGTGACTTGACGGGTCTGGCGGGACCCGGATAGGTTGCTCGCACGAGGCTCTCGGACTGGTCAGGTCGTTCGCAGGGGAAGGCAAACGATCACCACAACGGGGGTCTCGTCTCATGAGCGAGCCTGACCGTCCGGTACAGTGTTCAACCCGCCGGGGCGTGCGCCCCGGCACAATATCCAGGCTGAGGAGGAAACATGGCCAATGACGAGACCTACAGTGGCCCGTTCTACTGCGTGAAGTGCAAGGAGAGCCGGGAAGCCACCGGAAACGTCGTCGTCAATGACAAGGGCACCCGGATGGCCAAGGCGAAGTGCCCGGTCTGTGGCACCAATCTGAACCGCATCCTCGGGCGCGCCTGAGCAAGCGACCTAGCGAGGGGTCTGGCCACATGGCCAGGCCCCTCGTTGTCGTCGTGGCGGGTTCCCGAGGTCGGCGTCCTTGGCCTCGCGGTAGCGGCGGCGCGTTGGCCGATGGCCCGGCAGGTGTTGTCC
>JAUMWV010000068.1:5950-7902 GCA_030529455.1 Propionibacteriaceae bacterium
CGTGGCGGCACCGGTGTTGTCCGTTTCGGCCCAAGTGTTGTCCGTTGAGCCGCATCGCCAGCGCGGCGCAGTGAGAGTGTGCAAGCTCGGTGCATGACTACCTGCCCGCGCCTGGATGCCGACATCGTCGACACCTCCGAGGGGCCCCGGCTCATCACCGCCGATGGGGCATCCTTCCGGTTACCGGCCTGGGACGCCGTGGTCGTGTCGGTGCTCCACCGGTTGCGCCGAGGCGACCTGCCCGAGGCCCTCACACCACAGCAGCGCCGCGCCCTCGAACCTCTGCTGGCCTGGCTGCGCGCGCACTCCCTGCTGAACGAGACGCCTTCCTCCCCGCTGCGGGGCTGGCGGGTCCGGCTCTACGGGCTCGCGCCGCTCGGTGCGCGCCTCGCCCGCGGCCTGCTCCGGCTCGGCGTCGCCGAGCTGACGCTGGTCCCGTCCGGGTCGTCGCCGCTGCGCGTCAAAGACCCCCTGGCGGCGGTGTTCGGGAACGCCCGGCGCGATCCCTGCCCGCGGGTCCGGGTCGATCCCCACTGGACGCTCACCGACCCCCGCATCGACCTCGCCATCGTCGCCGGTCCGGGGATCGAACCGGATCGGGTGGTGCTGAGCGAACTCGGCCGCGCCGGTGTTCCAGCGCTGGTGGTCTCGGCCCACCTGGGAGTCGCCCGGGTCGGTCCCCTCACCGCACCCGGGGCGAGGGGCTGCTGGCGGTGCCGCGACCTGCACATCGCCGAATCCGATCACGGCTGGCCCCAGGTCGTCACGGCGTTGAGCTCGCGCAGCCCCGAACCCCGCCCGGCCGTCGCCGCCTGGGCGGCGAACCTGGCCTTGATGCAGCTGGCTTGCTACCGGCACCGCGGCACCTGCGATGTGGTGGGCCGGTGCGTGTGCTGGGACGACACCGACCCCGGCCTGCGGATCATCTCCTGCACCCCACACGACGCCTGCTCCTGCGCCGGGTAAACCCCGTCTCAGGAGCAGGACACCCGCCGCTGGGCCCAGTGCGCCCGCCTGGACCGCCGTGCCCCGGGACGGGCCCAGCCCGGCCGTCCCTCACCGTTGGTCGTCCCGCTCGGTGGGGTGCCAGGCCCCTGACCGCTCACCGGAGCGGCGGCGCTCAGGCGGCACGCACGGGCTCGGCCAGCAGCGGCTGGGGGTTCTTGCGGGGGCGACCCCGCCGCCTCTTCTGGGCGATGACGAGACCGTCCTGAAACAGCTCGCCACCCCACACGCCGTGCGGTTCGCCGCGCTCCAGCGCCCCGGCCAGGCATTCCCGGCGCAGCGGACACCCGAGGCACACCTCTTTGGCGAGTTCGATCTCGGCGGGCTGGTCGGCGAAGAAGATGTCGGGGTCGACGTCTTGGCAGGGCAGCGACAGGTCTACCTCGGTCGCGGCTATCGCGGTCATCATCACTATCTCCAGGGCGGTTGGTCGGTCGTGGGGTGAGACCGCGCCCGGAGCGGATGGGCTAGCGGTCTGGGGTGGCGCCGGTGGCGCCAGTGGTGCGGAGGCTCAACGATGGGCAGGCGGGGTAACCGTCAGCTGGCGTGAGAAAAACCCGCGTCACTGGAGTGATATTGATCATGGTGGCTACCCCCCTTTCGATGCTCCGCACGCCCCGGTGGCGTGACACTTCCGAAAACGTTACGCGCATCCGCGACGGGTGCGCAACTGTATTTTTCACGACGACCCGTTCCCGGCGTGGCGGGCGATGATCGCCAGCACCTCGTCGCCGTAGCGATCCGCCTTCCGGGTGCCGATGCCCGGGATCGCCAGGAGGGCGGCCCGGTCCCGTGGCAGGGCCTCGGCGAGCGCGGTCAGCGTCGAGTCGGTGAACACCACGAAGGCCGGGGCCGACTGGGCTTCGGCCTGCTGTTTGCGCCACACCTTGAGGTCGTCGAACAGGTCCTCGTCGTAGCTGGATTCGCAGTCGGTGTGGCGTCCCAGT
>JAUMWV010000009.1:0-10677 GCA_030529455.1 Propionibacteriaceae bacterium
TTCCACCAGCATCGCCAGATCGGCTCCCGGCCCCTCGATCCAGCCGTAGAGCCGGGCGGTCACCCCGGTACCGGCGAGCGCCTCGTGCAGCTCCACGTCCAGGTTGCGGCCGGGCTCCAGGCGGCGGAAGAACTTGAGCATTGCGGCCTCGCCGAAGAACACCGAGGTGTTCGACTGCTCCCCGCCGTAGCGGCGTGGCGGCAGGTCCGCCGCCACGTCCGGTGCCCCGGTGGCGTGGCAGCCGAATCCCTCGCCGCTGCGCCCGGCGGCGAGGGCCGCGAGCACCGCCGACATGGCCTCGGGGTCCATGGTCGCATCGTGGGCGAAACCGTCGGGGGTTTCGGCCAGCAGGCAGGAATCCACGGGCCGGTCCCGGTAGGAGACCGGCAGGTGGTACCACTCGCTGGAGCCACCGGGGTAGCTCACCCGGAGCAGTTCGCTGCGGACCCGTGGCTCAGCGCCATCGGGGGTGTACCAGCCGAGTGCACGAAACTCGACCGGCACCCCGCCGCGCGACTTACCGGCATACCAGCGGGCATTCTCGACGTGCTCCCAGTAGCGGCGTTCGGTCATCGGTACCCGCCTGTCAGTGCAGGACCGACAGGATGTGGGCTGGCCGGTCGGGGGTCAGCCGGATGAAGTTTCGTGCCCCCCAGTTGAACGACGCACCGGTCAGCAGGTCCTTCATCGTGAGCACCTCCCCGGCCGGACGGCCGAGTTTGGCGTAGTCAATGTACACTTCTGATTCGAGCGCCGATTCCGGTGCGAGGCTGCACACCACGAGCACCGTGTCCTCGCCGTCGCGCTTGGAGAAGGCGATGATGTTCTCGTCCGGGACGTGATGGAACTCGATGTCGCGCAGCTGCTGGAGCGCCGGATGCGTGCGCCGGATCTCGTTCAGCCGCCCGAGCAGCAGGCCGAGGTTCGGCTCGGCGGTGAAGTCGCGCGGCTTGTACTCGTATTTCTCGGAATCGAGGTATTCTTCGCCGCCCACCTTGAACGGCACGTGCTCGAACAGCTCGAACCCGGAATACACCCCCCAGCTGGGCGACAGCGTCGCCGCCAGGATCGCCCGGATCGCGAATGCCGCCGGGTTCCCCGACTGCAGGAAGAACGGGTTGATGTCGGGGGTGTTGACCCAGAAACTCGGGCGGTAGAAGTCGGCCATCTCACCGGCCAGCTCCCGCATGTACTGTTCGATCTCCCACTTGGTGTTGCGCCAGGTGAAATACGTGTAGCTGAGCTGGAAACCGACCTTGCCGAGGGCGTGCATCATCTGGGGACGGGTGAAGGCCTCGGCGAGGAAGATCACCTCGGGATTCGTGCGGTAGACCTGGGTGGTCAGCCAGTCCCAGAAGTCGAGTGGCTTGGTGTGGGGGTTGTCGACGCGGAAGATGGTCACGCCCCGGTCGATCCAGAACCGGATGATCCGCAAGGCCTCGTGGTAGATGCCCTCGGGATCGTTGTCGAAGTTGATCGGGTAAATGTCTTGATACTTCTTCGGTGGGTTCTCGGCGTAGGCGATGGTGCCATCGATCCGGGTGGTGAACCACTCCGGGTGTTCCTTCACCCACGGGTGATCCGGGGAGGCCTGCAACGCGAAGTCCAAAGCGACCTCCAGGCCCAGCTCGTGGGCCTTGGCGACGAACCGGTCGAAGGCCGCGAAATCCCCGAGGTCGGGGTGGATGGCGTCGTGCCCGCCGTCGGCCGAACCGATCGCCCACGGTGAACCGGGATCGCCCTCGGCCGGGCTGAGGGAGTTGTTGCGCCCCTTGCGGAAGGCTTTGCCGATCGGGTGGATCGGTGGCAGGTACACCACGTCGAAGCCCATCGCGGCGGCAGCCTCGAGCCGCTCGTGGGAGGAGTCGAAGTTGCCGGACGTCCAGGTGTGGGTGTCCTCGTCGTAGGTCGCTCCCTGCGAGCGCGGGAAGAACTCGTACCAGGACGAGAAAGCGGCGCGGCGGCGCTCGACCCGGATCGGATACTCCCGGGTTGGGCTGACGAGCAGCCGCGGCGCGAAGTGGTTCATCGCCCGCCCTAACGGGCGGGCCTCAATCAGCTCGAGCAATTCGTCCACCGGCCGCCCGGCGAGCAACATCTCGGCCGTGCCGCGCAGCACCCCGGCGTCGCCCACGGCGTCCGCCTCATCGGCTGCCGCGGCTGCCTCGTTCATGAGCTGGCGGCCCTCAGCGCAGACCAACTCGATGTCCACACCCGCGGGCAGTTTGGCGTGGGCGTGGTGCAGCCAGGTGCTCCACGGGTCCGACCAGCCCTCCACCCGGAAGCTCCATTCGCCCTCGGCGTCCGGGCGGACGTGCGCCTCCCAGATGTCGAGGCCGGTCGGCTCGATCTGCGTCATGTCCACCCGGGTCTGGGTGCCTTGAGGTGAGGTCAGGATCACCGAGGCGCACACCGCGTCGTGACCCTCCCGAAACACGTGTGCCCGGATAGGGATACGCTCGCCGACAACGCATTTGACCGGGTAGGCGCCGCCGTGCACGACGGGGGACACGTCGGTGACCGGTATCCGGCCGATACCGCCCGGCGTGCGTTCGAGCGTGACCGATGACGGCCTTTGGGGGGCTGTGGCGCGAGTCGAGGTGTTCACGTTCTAAACCTAGCCAAGTAGGTTGCTTTCGTGGGCGCAAACGTCGAACTGTTGGCAATTGGGGTGTTTTGCTGTGCCGCGGTGGCCGCCGGGATCGCACTGGGCGTCACCCGCCGCCAGATCGCCCAGCTGAGGGCCGAGAATCAGCGCTGGCGCAGCATCGCGGCGGAGCGTGCCGACCGCGCGGCGATGCTCAGCCACGAGCTGCGCACCCCGCTGGCGCTGCTGGTCGGTTCGGCCGAAGTGCTCGCCGACGCGCACGTGGGGCCGCTCACCCCCAGGCAGTCCGCCCTGGTCGAGAGCATCGGGTTCAACTCCCACATCATGGCGACGCTGGTCGAAGACATCCTGACCGATGCCCGCATCGATGCCCAGATCTTCGCGATGCGGACGGCACGGGTGAATCTGCGCCGCCTCGCCCGGGACGTGATCGCCGACTTGCGCAAGCTGTACCCCAACCGGCTCAGCCTGGAATGCCGGGGCTATCCGCCGTCTGCCGCCGGTGACCCGCAGCTGCTGCGCCAGGTGCTCATCAACCTGGTGACCAACGCTGCCCGGCACGGCGGCGCGGATGCCGACATTTCCATCGGGGTGCGGCGCACGGACGGGGCGGTCCTGCTCTCGGTCACCGACACCGGCACCGGCATGACGCCCCAGCAGCGGCGCCAGCTCTTCCACCGGACCCTGCGCGGCGCCAGCGAGACCGGTAACGGGCTCGGGCTCATCATCACCAGGCGGATCATCGACCTGCACGGCGGCCGGCTGCTGATCGACACGGAGGCCTCGCGCGGCACCACCGTCATCGCGCGGCTGCCGGAGCTCCGCGCGCCGGGCCGCGAGGAACCCGCCCCGGGCGAATTACCGGGCGGATAAGCTGTGCCGCATGAGCCCCCACGCGCTGGTCGTCGACGACGAGCCGCGCATGGCCGAGCTCATGGGGCTCGCCCTGGAGAGCCACGGCTTCACCTGGTCCGGTGCGAGGGACGCCGACGAGGCGCTGGAGGTCCTCATCAACCGGCAGGTCGACCTGCTGGTGCTGGACGTGATGCTGCCGGGGGAGTCGGGCCTCGACCTGTGCCGCCGCATCCGGGCCTCCTCCTCCCTGCCGATCATCCTGGTCTCGGCCCTCGGCACGACGGACGAACGCATCGCTGGCCTGGAGGCCGGCGCGGACGATTACGTCCCCAAACCGTTCAGCCCACGGGAACTCGCGCTGCGGGCCCAGGCCCTGGTGCGCCGCGAACCGGTGCGGCCGGACCCGCCACCCGATGCGTTGCGCCGGGACGTCGGCGCGCTCAGCCTGGACGCGGGAACGTTGCAGCTCACGGTCGCGGGCCGCCGCGTCCACGTGAGCGCGGGGGAGTTCAAGATGCTGTGGCTGCTCGCCGAGCATCCCGGACGGACCGTGAGCTGGCAAGAACTGTTCGCGGTGATGGCGGACGCTCCCAGCGTGTTCGGCGGGCAGCGGGCCGTGCGCACCGCCATCTACCGGCTGCGCACCAAACTGGGGGACTCCCCGCAGTCGCCCCAGCATCTGCTGACGGACCGGGGACGGGGCTACCGGCTGGCCGGTGGCGGCCACATCACAGGAGTGTGATGTTTCGGCGTGAAGCCGTGATTCCAGCAGAACCGCCGGTTTCCTAGGCTGAAGGTAATACCTCGTAGCTAAGGAGACGCAATGTCGCGCAGAACCATCGCCGGGATCATCGCGGGGTTGACCGCTTTGGCAGCAACCACCGGGTGCGTGGTCGATTCGCCCCAGGGGTCCCAGGCCGGACAGACCGGTGACCAGTCGCTCACCGTGGCCTGCGGCGCCATGGAGGAGGTCTGCTCCGCCTGGACCAAGGCATTCCAGGCCGAGACCGGCATCAAGACGTCCTTCGTGAGGCTGTCCTCGGGGGAGACCGTGGCGCGCCTGGCCGCCGCGAAGAACGCCCCCGAGTTCGACATCTGGCACGGCGGACCGGCCGACGGTTTCGGCGCAGCGGCGAAGCAGGACCTGATCGACAAGTACGTGTCACCGAACGCAGCGGCGATCGACGCGAAGTACAAAGACCCCGAGGGTTCCTGGACCGGTGTCTACGTCGGAGCCCTGGGTTTCTGCTCCAACCAGAAGGTGCTGAAGGACCTCGGGCTGGAGGTCCCGAAGAGCTGGGAGGCCCTCCTGGACCCGAAACTCTCCCGCAACGTCTCGACCGCCCACCCGTCGACGTCGGGCACCGCCTTCACCACGCTGTGGACCCAGGTCACCCGGCTCGGCGGTGAGGACGAGGGACTCGGCTACATGAAGAAGCTGCACTCCAACGTGCTGCAGTACACCAAGTCGGGGACCGCTCCCGGGCAGGTCGCCGGACGCGGCGAGGTCGCGGTCGGCCTGGTGTTCAGCCACGACTGCGTGCTCTATCACGAGCGGGGCATGAGCGACCTGGTGGTGAGCTTCCCAGCCGAGGGCACCGGCTATGAGGTCGGTGGCATCGCCATCGTCAAGGGCGGGAAGAACACCGCCGCGGCTCAGAAGTACGTGGACTGGGCGCTGACCGCCAAGGCGCAGGAGATCGGGCCGACCGTCGGCTCCTACCAGCTGCCGACCGCACCTGATGCCAAGATCGATTCGCGGATGGTCAAGCTGGACGAGGTGAAGCTGGTCGACTACAACTTCGCCAAGGCCGCCGAGGCCAAGAAGAAGCTCACCACGAGGTTCGACGCCGAAGTCGCGGCCCAGCCGAAGAGCTGACATGGCCGCCACGACACCGCTTGCGGCGCCCCCCGCGGCGCCGCAAGCTCGTGCCCCGCGCAAGGGGGCGGACTGGCCGACCCGGATCGTGGTCACCGCGATCGTCGCGGTGCTGGGCCTGCTCATCGTCTACCCGCTGGCGGCGATCTTCATGCAGGCCTTCGGGGAGTCGGGTTCCCAGACGCTGCTGTCGATGTTCACCTCGCCGACCAACCGGCAGATCGTGGCGAACACCATCTGGCTAGGCGTCCTGGTGGGTGTGCTCGGCACCGTCTTGGGTTTCCTGCTCGCCTACGTGCAGGTGCGGGTGGACTTCCGGGGCAAGCGGGTGCTGCACCTGCTGTGCCTGTTGCCGGTGGTCTCACCCCCGTTCGCGGTCGCGACCGCGATCATCACGCTGCTCGGGCGCCGGGGCATCATCACCTACGGCCTGTTCGGCGCACAGACCAACATCTACGGGCTGACCGGGCTGACGATCGTGCTGGTCCTGTCCTTCTTCCCCGTCGCCTACATGAACTTCCGGGGCATGCTGATGGCCCTGGACCCGGCCCTCGACGAGGCCTCGGCCAATCTCGGCGGCAACGGCTGGCAGACCTTCTGGAAGGTCACCGTCCCGATGCTGGTGCCGGGCTTCGCCGCGTCCTTCCTGCTGCTGTTCGTCGAATCCATCGCCGACCTGGCGAACCCGCTGGTCATCGGCGGCGACTACACCGTGCTCGCGTCCAGGGCCTACCTGGCCATCACGGGCGAATACGACGTCGGTGCCGGTTCGGCCTATTCCCTGGTCCTGCTGGTCCCCGCGATCCTGGTGTTCCTGGTGCAGCGCTACTGGACGGCCCGCAAGTCCGCCGTCAGCGTCACCGGCAAACCCGCGGGCAAGCCGACCCAGATCAAGGCACCCGCAGGGCGGATACCGCTGGTTGCCTTCGCCGTGACCATCGGGGTCGTGATCGCGGGGATCTACCTGACGGTGCTGCTCGGCGCGTTCGTGCGGATTCTCGGCGTCAACAACCAGTTCACCCTGGAGAACTTCCGCTATGTGCTCAGCGGGATCGGCAACGAGTCCATCGTCGACACCACCGTCTTGGCCCTGGTGGCGACGCCGATCGCGGGTATCCTCGGCATGGTCATCGGGTGGCTGGTGGTGCGCAAACTCAAGCGCGGCAACGGCGCTCTCGACTTCCTCGGCATGCTCGGGCTCGCGGTGCCGGGCACGGTCGTCGGTATCGGGTACGCCATCGCGTTCAACAACCCGCTCATCATCGGCAACCGGATGTTCTTCCCGGCGCTGGGCGGCGGGGCGGCGATCCTGGGCGGCGCGGTCGCGATCGTCATGGTGTACACCATCCGTTCGATCCCGGCTGGCCAGCGGGCGGGCATCGCCGCGCTGCAGCAGATCGATCCGTCGATCGACGAGGCGGCCGCCTCGCTTGGGGCGTCCTCGACGACGACCTTCCGCACGGTGACGCTGCCGCTGATCCGGCCCGCGCTGCTGTCGGGCCTCATCTACGCCTTCGCCCGGTCGATGACCACGCTGTCACCGATCATCTTCATCACCACACCCCAAACCCAGATCATGACCAAACAGATCCTGGCCGAGGTGGACGCCGGACGATTCGGCAACGCGTTCGCGTTCTGCACGCTGCTGCTGCTGATCGTGCTCGCCGTCATGGGCCTGCTGACGCTGCTGGTCGGGAAGAACCAACGCGCTGAACTCGGAGGAGCCGCGGCATGACAACCGGCGTCGTTCAACTGAAGAACCTATGCAAGCAGTTCCCGACCCCCAAGGGAACCTTCCTCGCGGTCGACAACGTCGACCTGGAGACCACCCCGGGGGAGTTCTTGACCCTGCTCGGCCCGTCCGGTTGCGGCAAGACCACGACCCTGCGGATGATCGCCGGGTTCGAGACCCCCAACAGCGGCACCATCCACCTCGACGGGGAGGACATGGTGCGCCTCACCCCGGATAAGCGCCCCATGTCGATGGTCTTCCAGTCCTATGCGCTGTTTCCCCACCTCAGCGTGTTCGACAACGTCGCCTACGGCCTGAAGCTGCGCAAGACCCCGCAGGCCGAGCTGAAGGAGCAGGTCGAGGCGGCGCTGGTCTCGATGGACCTGGTCGCTCTCGCCGACCGGGCACCGAACCAGCTTTCGGGCGGGCAGCAGCAGCGGGTGGCCCTCGCCCGGGCCATGGTGATGCGGCCCAAGGTGCTGCTGTTCGATGAACCGCTGAGCAACCTGGACGCGAAACTGCGCGTCCAGATGCGCACCGAGATCCGGCGGCTGCAGCAGCGGATGGGCATCACCGCGCTGTACGTCACCCACGATCAGGACGAAGCCATGGCCTTGTCCGACCGCATCGTCGTCATGAACAAGGGGCGCATCGAACAGGTCGGGCGTCCCGAGGAGATCTACCGCAGGCCAGCCAGCGTGTTCGTCGCCGATTTCATCGGTTCGGCGAACTTCCTGGAGGCCGACCTGGTCTCCAGCGGTGACGGCTCGGCCCGGATCGGGGTGCTCGGCCAGACCCGTGAGGTGCCCGCCTCCGATGGCGTCGCGGCCGCCGGCGAGCACGTGGTGCTGGTGCGCCCGGAATCGGTCAGCGTGCGCCGGGTGGACGGCGACCAGCAGGACCTCACCGGGAACCACGGGCGGGTCATCAGCGCGGTGTTCTACGGCGCGGTGATTGAGTACGAGATCGAGACGGACGCCGGGTCGATCGTGGCGGTCGTCTCCGACCCCGACGAGGCGGACATGTTCGCCCCGGGCGACCTCGTCGAAGTCGATTTCCCGGCGGATCGCGGCTGGCTGCTCGGGGCCGCCGACAAGGGCTGAGCGGCCGAGACGCCGGACCCGTGCCGGGTTATGGCCCCTGGCGGACCCACAGGCGATGTCCGCAGACCCCGAACGGCGGGGCGGCGGCTGCGGAGAGCCTGGGCCTCTCAGTGCACCCCGGCGGATGGGGCCGTGGGGGCGCTGGTCATCGCGTGGGTGGGCTCCACCACGACCGGCGGGGTCGGAACGATCTGGCTAGCCTTGGTCGCCACCGTGGCCTTCATGACGACCACGGCACGCGGCGGCATCGTCATGGTGTGACCGGCCAGGACCGGTTCGGACGGCAGCTCGTCGTCGCCCGCGGTGTGGGCGATCACCTGGAACTGCGAACCCCAGGGTTGCACGGGCATCCGGATGGTGACCGGCTCGCTGCCGCTGTGATACCAGGTGAGGAAGGCCTCCTCGGCGTCGGAGACATACATCCCGAGCAGCCTGCGGCCCCCGTCGTGCCAGTCGTTCTCGCCCATCTCGCCGTCCCAGCCGTCCATCCAGGTGAGGTCGACGCGGCCGAGCCCGTTGCCGTCGGCGTCCAGCACCTCGGTGTGGTACCGGAACCGTTCGGGACGCAGGATCGGGTGTTCGGCCCGCAGCTTCAGCAGCGTGGCCGTCAGCGAGTGCAGATCGGCCCAGGACTCCTTGGTCTCCCAGTGCACCCACGACACCGGCGAATCCTGGCAATAGGCGTTGTTGTTGCCGCCCTGTGTGCGGCCGAACTCATCGCCGGCGGTGATCATGGGCACGCCGGTCGACAGCAGCAGCGTCGCCATGAGGTTCTTGACCTGGCGGTGGCGCAGCTCGTTGATCTCGGGGGCGTCGGTCTCGCCCTCGACCCCGCAGTTCCAGGACCGGTTGTCGTTGGTCCCGTCGCGGTTGGACTCGCCGTTGGCCTCGTTGTGCTTGACGTCGTAGGTGACCAGGTCGCGCATCGTGAAGCCGTCGTGGGCGGTGACGAAGTTGATTCCCGCCGCCAGGCCTCGCCCGGGGCGGTCGAAGATGTCGGCCGAGCCGCTGAGCCTGGTCGCGAGCTCCTGCACCCCGTGCACGGCCCCGCGCCAGTAATCCCGGACGAAGCCGCGGAACCGGTCGTTCCACTCGCTCCACCCCGGTCCCCAGTTGCCGACCTGGTAGCCGTAGGGGCCGAGGTCCCATGGCTCGGCGATCATCTTGATGCCCTCGAAGACCGGGTCGGCGGCGATCCGGCGCTTGAACTCGTGGTCCTGGTGCACGTGCTGGTTGTGGTCGCGGATGAGCGTCGTGGCCAGGTCGAACCGGAACCCGTCGACGCCCATCTCGGTCACCCAGTAGCGCAGCGAGTCCAGGATCATCTCGAGCACCCACGGGTTGGAGGTGTCCACCGAGTTGCCGCATCCGGTGACGTCGTAGTCGTTGCGCATGTCGTTGGTGAGCCGGTAGTAGGCGCCGTGGTCGATGCCGCGGAAACTCAGCGTCGGGCCCTCGTGGCCACCCTCACCGGTGTGGTTGTACACCACGTCGAGGAACACCTCGATCCCCGCGTCGTGCAGCGCCGAGACCATGTCCTTGAACTCCCGCACCTGCTCGCCGCGAGTGCCCTCGGTGGCGTAGAAGGCGTGCGGGGCGAAGAAGCCGAGCGTGTTGTAGCCCCAGTAGTTGCTCAGCCCCCGCCGGACCACGAACGGTTCCGAAACGAAGTGGTGCACCGGCAGCAGCTGCACCGCGTTGACGCCGGTCTCCAGCAGGTGATCGATGACCGCCGGGTAGGCCAGGCCGCCGTAGCGTCCCCTGAGGTGTTCCGGCACCAGCGGGTGCAGCCGGGTGTAGCCCTTCACGTGGGTCTCGTAGATGACGCATTCGCTGAGGGGACGCCGCCTGGCGATCGGACGCGGCGGCGGGGTGTCGGCCACCACCACGCTCCACGGCACCGCAGCGGAGGAATCGACGGGATCGGGCAGGTAGTGGGAGTCGGCGGTGTGGTCGTGGATCGGGCCCGAGTAGTCCACCCCGCCCGTGATCGCCCGGGCATAAGGGTCCAACAGCAGCATCGCGGGGTTGAAGCGCTGGCCCGTGGAGGGGTCCCACTCGCCGTGCACGCGGAAGCCGTAGGGTTGTTCGGCCCGCACCCCACACACGAAGGTGGTCCACACCCCGTCTTCGTCGCGGTCCATGACGATGGTGGTCTGTTTCGCGTGCCCATCGATCAGCGACAGCTCGACCTTCTCGGCGCGCGGTGCCCAGAGCCCGAACTCGGCTCCGCCCGGCACCAGCCGGGAGCCAAGCTTTGATGTGTCTGGCCTCCCTGGGGTCTTGTCCATCCTTCTACAACTCCCTATCTTCACCGCCACGCACCCATGTGACAGACCGCTAATCTTGGCATACCGTCAAAAGGTGGGGAAAATCAATAGTCAACGCCGGTGTTATCTCGATCACGCCGCCAGCTCGCCGCTACGGGAGGTAGCGTTCTCGGCGCTCACCGAGACTGCGCGGCTGGGGGCCAACCCATCCGCGCTGCACACCAGCGGGC
>JAUMWV010000009.1:10687-47676 GCA_030529455.1 Propionibacteriaceae bacterium
GGAGGACGCCAGGGACGCGCTGGCCGCCGCGCTCGGTGCCCATCCTAGCGAGGTGGTCTTCACTTCCGGGGGAAGCGAGGCCGACACCATCGCGGTGCTCGGCTCGACCGCAGCCAGGCGGGCACCGGCGCTGGTGGCGGCCACCGAACACCCAGCGGTGCGCGGGGCGACCGCCTCGGGGGCCCAGCTGTGGCCGGTCGATACCGATGGTCGGGTGCGGCTGGACCAGATGCCAGCCGGGGAGTTCTCGGTGGTCTCGGTCATGGGGGTCAACAACGAGACGGGGGTGCACCAGCCGGTCGCCGAGGTTGCCGAGCTGGCCCGCTCCCGCGGAGCCTGGGCGCATTCGGACGCGGTGCAGCAGGCCGGTCACGAGCCGTTCTGCTTTGCCTCCTCCGGCCTCGACCTGGCCTCGGTGTCGGCCCACAAGATCGGCGGGCCGGTCGGGATCGGGGCCCTGCTGGTGCGCCGCGAGGTCGGCCCCGCCGCGACCGGCCTGGGTGGGGGGCAGGAACGCAAGCTGCGGTCGGGCACCCAGCCCGCGATGCTCGCGGCCTCCTTCGCGGCGGCGATGACCGAGGCCGTCGCCCAGCTGGACCAGGCCCGCGCCCGGTACCTGGCCTGGCGGGGGCGGGTGCTGGACGTGGCCCTCGGCCTGCCGGAGGTCCGCTCGGCCAGCGCGGAGGCCCCGTCCAGCCCCCACATCGTCAACCTCACCTTCGCCGGGCTGAGAGCCGACGACCTGCTCGTGCTGCTGGACGCCGCCGGTATCGACGCCTCGGTCGGGTCGGCCTGTCAGGCTGGGGTCCACCAGCCGAGCGAGGTGCTGCTGGCGATGGGACGCACGGCGCACGAGGCCCTCGCCAGCGTCCGGTTCTCCTTCGGGCACACCACCACCGACGCCGACATCGACCGCCTGCTGGCGGTGCTGCCGGATGCCGTCGCCCGCGCCCGGGCGGCGTACGCTTAGTAGCCTGTCTGGTGAGGAGGACTATGCGGGTACTGGTTGCGATGTCGGGCGGGGTGGATTCCGCCGTCGCCGCGGCGCGCCTGGTGGCGGGCGGCCACGACGTGACCGGCGTGCATCTGGCGCTCAGCAAGAACCCGGAGTCCTACCGCAGCGGCTCCCGGGGGTGTTGTTCCCTTGAGGACTCCCACGACGCCCGCCGGGTCGCCGACCGGCTCGGCATCCCGTTCTACGTGTGGGATTTCGCCGAGCGGTTCCACGCCGACGTGGTCGAGGACTTCATCGCCGAATACCGGGCCGGGCGCACCCCCAACCCGTGCCTGAGGTGCAACGAGAAGATCAAGTTCGCCGCGGTGCTGGAGCGCGGCGTCGCCCTCGGCTTCGACGCGGTCGCGACCGGCCACTACGCCAAGCTGGCCCGGGTGGGTGAGCGCGTCCAGCTGTGGCGCGCCGACGACGCCGCCAAGGACCAGTCCTACGTGCTGGGGATGCTCACGCAGGAACAGCTGCGCCGCTGCCTGTTCCCGCTCAACGACGTGGTCAAGGCCGATGTGCGGGCCGAGGCGGCCGCGCTGGGCCTCGGTGTGGCCAAGAAACCCGACAGCCACGACATCTGTTTCATCCCGGACGGCGACACCGCCGGGTACCTCACCCGGACGCTCGGCTCCAGGCCCGGCGAGATCGTCGACGCCGACGGCCGCCACGTCGGCGACCACTCGGGTTTCCACCAGTTCACCATCGGGCAGCGCAGGGGCCTGCGGCTGGGCACACCGGCCGCCGACGGGCGCCCCCGCTACGTCCTGGCGATCGAACCGGTGGACAACCGGATCGTCGTCGGGGCGAAGGAGCAGCTCGCGGTGCGCCACCTGGACGGCATCCGCGCCACCTGGACCGAGGAGGTCGTGACCGGCCCGTGGCGGGGACTGGCCCAGATCCGGGCGCACGGGGAGGCGCTGCCCGCCACCATCAGCGGGGACGCCGAAACCCTACGGATCAGCCTCGACCGCCCGGTCAGCGGCGCGGCCCCCGGGCAGGGCGTCGTCGTCTACGACGGGGACCGGGTCGTCGGCTCGGCGACCATCGCCTCGACCCGGAGGGCCGACTGATGCGGGCCAGCGCGGCCGGGTCCCTGCCCGGCACGGACTTCCGCGGTGCCTTGCGGTTCGTGCTGGAGGAGTTTTCACTCGCCCCCTGGCCGGAGCTTCCCGCCCGCGGGGCAGGATCGGGCATGATCGGCCGGGCGGCGGCGCTGCTGAGCGACCTCCCGGTGGAGCTGACATCGGCGGGCTGGCGCCTGAGCAGCCACGCCGACGCCGGTCACCGGCGGGCCCGGGCCGCCTGGCGGAGCGACCTGGACGACGCCGAAGAGCTGGCCCAGGACTTCACCGGGGTGCTGAAAATCGGGGTGTGTGGCCCCCTGACGCTGGCCGCGTGCCTTCAGCGTCCACGCGCCGAGGCGGCGATCGCCGACGCTGGGGCCAGGCGGGACATCGCCCAGGCCCTCGCCGAGGGCCTGCGAACGCTCCGGGCCGAGCTCGCGCGGCGGCTGCCGGGTGCGGGGCTGATGATCCAGATCGACGAGCCGATGCTGCCCGCGATCCTCGGCGGCCAGGTGCCGTCGGCCTCGGGCGTGCACCGCCTGCCCGCCGTCGACGCCGCCGAGGCCGCGGCGCTGCTGAGCGGGCTGGATTCCGGCATGGCGCTGCACTGCTGCGCCCCCGGAACGGTCTGGGAGGTCGCGTCGGCGGCCGGGTTCGGCGCCGTCCACCTCGACCTGAGCGCCCCCAGCAGCGAGACCCTCGACGCGCTGGGGTCGTGGCTGGACGCGGGCAACACGGTGCTGGCCGGGCTCCTCGACACCGCCGCGATCGACGCGGTCCCGGCGCCGGACGCGTTGCTGCGCGGCGTCCTCGGCCTCACCGAGAGGCTGCGCGCCGATCCCGGAGAGGTCGACGCCCGGGTCGTGCTGGCCCCGGTGTGCGGGTTCGCCGGGTGGAGCCGTGACGGCGCCGCGCGGGCCATGAAGACGCTCAGCCGGGCGGCCGCGCTCGCGGGCGAGGCGCTGGCTGGCCGGGCGGGGCTACCCTAGGGGCGTGCGCATCTTCACCGACCTCAAACTCGACGGCGAAAGTTCGGCCCGCGCCCGCCCCAACGTGGGCGAGTGGGGGCCGCACCTGGTGCCGACGACGCGGCGCAAGCGCTGGCAGCGGGTCTACGTGCCGCTGCTGTTCACCCTGGTGGCGGCCGCGCTGGTCTTCTTCGGCTACGTCTTCTACACCGCTCTCACCAGCTAGCCGGACAGCGAAGCCAGGTGCTTCAGCCGGTTGAGTTCCGAATCGAGGAACCAGGGCCCGCCGCTGCGTCCGATCACCATGACGCACCCATCGGCCAAGGGCACCGCCGCGATGGCGGTCTCGACCCAGCCGGGCAGCCACTCGGCGGGCAGTTCGGCGCGGGACGGGGCCGTCACGAGCAGCCGCTGCGCCGCCTCTTGGCTCAGCTGCGGGGCGAGGTCGCTCGCCCCCAGCGTCGTGGCGTCCGGGCTGAGCAGCACGGCCCACTGACAGTAGAAGGTGCGCGGCGCCGAGTCGATGAGGATCTCCCGGGCCCGGCCCGGGTCGGAGCTCATCTTGTCCAGGGTCTCGATGTCGGACTCGATGCCCCAGGCCCCGAGGTGGCGCGACACCCACTGCACCTCGACGCCCTCGATCTCGGAACAGGCGCTGACCAGGGCGTCCGTCGGCGTGTCGGCGGCGAGTTCCACCATGAAGTGGTTGATGGCGTAGCCGTTGCCGCGCTCGACGATCTCTACCGCCTCAATGTCGCCACCAGCCGCGCCGATGGCGGTCGCGACGTGGCCGAGGGAGCCGGGACGATCGGGAAGCTGGATTCGCACCAAATACATGTGGTCAAGTGTGGCCTACCGGGGTGACAGTTCCGATGCCGCGCCCAAGCACCGGACCACGCCCAGAGCCGACTAGGATGAGCACGCCCGACCAGGGCACCCCGACATCAGGAGACTTACCGTGGCCTTGACTCCCGACGACATCGCTCGGCTGTCCGATCTGGCCCGCATCGACCTGAGCCAGGAGGAATGCGTCAAGCTCGCCCCGCAGCTTGAGGTGATCCTGGACGCGGTCGCGCGGGTCAGCGAGGTCGCCGCCGCCGATATCCCACCGACCTCACACGCGCTCGCCCTCGCGAACGTGTTCCGCCCCGACGAGGTGCGGGCGTCCCTGACGCAGCATCAGGCGCTCAGCGGGGCGCCCGATGCCGAGGACGGCCGGTTCCGGGTGCCACAGATTTTGGGGGAGCAGTGAGCGATTACACCCTGTTGACCAAGAGTGCCGCGGAGCTGGTGGCCCTGATGGAGGCGGGCCAGACCACCTCGGCCGAGATCACCCAGGCTTGCCTGGACCAGATCGAAGCGGTTGACGGCGAGGTGCACGCCTTCCTCGCCGTGGACCGGGAACGGGCCCTGAGCCAGGCCCGCGCGATCGATGCGCGCCGCGCGGCGGGGGAGCGGCTCGGCCCGCTGGCAGGCGTCCCGATCGCGGTCAAGGACAACTTCTGCTACCAGGGGCTGCCGACGACCTGCGGGTCGCGGATGCTGGAGGGCTGGGTGCCACCCTACGACGCGACGGTGGTGCGGCGGCTGATCGAGGCTGGGCTGGTGATCCTCGGCAAAACCAACATGGACGAGTTCGCCATGGGGTCCTCGACCGAGACCTCGGCCTTCGGCCCGTCCCGCAACCCGTGGGACCTGGAGCGGATTCCCGGGGGTTCCGGCGGCGGCTCCTCGGCCGCGCTCGCTGCCTTCATGGCTCCCCTGGCGATCGGCTCCGACACCGGCGGTTCGATCCGCCAGCCCGCCGCCGTCACCGGCACCATCGGGGTCAAGCCGACCTACGGCGGGGTGTCCCGGTACGGCAACATCGCCATGGCCTCCTCCCTGGACCAGCCCGGGCCGTGCGCCCGGACCGTGCTGGACGCGGCCCTGCTGCACCAGGTGATCGGCGGCCACGACCCGATGGATTCGACCTCCCTGGAGGCGCCCGTCCCGCCCGTGGTGGAGGCCGCGCTGAACGGCGAGGTTGCGGGGCTGCGGATCGGCGTGGTGAAGGAACTCGGCGGGGAGGGCTATCAGCCGGGCGTCGAGGCACGGTTCGCGGACGCGGTCGAGATGCTGCGCGGCCTGGGGGCGGAGATCGTCGAGGTCAGCTGCCCCCACTTCGACTACGCCTTCGCCGCCTACTACCTCATCATGCCCAGCGAGGTCTCCAGCAACCTCGCCCGGTTCGACGCCATGCGCTACGGGCTGCGCCTGGGCGACGACGGCCAGGCCAGCGCCGACCAGGTGATGCGGGCCACCCGTGGGTCGGGTTTCGGTGAGGAGGTGAAGCGACGGATCATCCTGGGCACCTACGCCCTGAGTAGCGGCTACTACGACGCCTACTACGGTTCGGCGCAGAAGGTGCGCACCCTGATCTCCCGCGACCTGGAGGCCGCGTTCTCCCGCTGCGACGTGCTGGTCTCGCCCGCGACGCCCACGACCGCGTTCCGGCTGGGGGAGCGGATCAGCGACCCGCTGGCCATGTACATGGCCGACCTGTGCACCATCCCGTCCAACATGGCGGGCAACGCCTCGGCGTCCTTCCCGATCGGGCTGGCCGGCGAGGACGGCCTGCCGGTCGGCCTGCAGGTCATGGCCCCGCCGCTGGCCGACGACCGGCTCTACCTCGTCGGCGCGGCGCTGGAACGCGCCTTCCGGGACCGCGGCCTGACCACACCGATCCCGCCCCTGCCGAACACGAAGGTGGTGTCCGCATGAGTGACCTGCTCGACTACGACGAGGCGCTGGCGTCCTTCGATCCCGTGCTGGGGCTGGAAGTGCACGTCGAACTCAACACCGCCTCCAAGATGTTCTGCGGCTGCCGCAACGAGTTCGGGGGAGAACCCAACACCCACACCTGCCCGGTCTGCCTGGGCCTGCCGGGCGCGCTTCCGGCGGTCAACGCCCGGGCGGTGGAGTCGGCGATCCGGATCGGTCTGGCGCTCAACTGCTCCATCGCGCCGTGGTGCCGTTTCGCCCGGAAGAACTACTTCTACCCGGACATGACCAAGAACTTCCAGACCTCGCAGTACGACGAGCCGATCGCCTTCGACGGGTGGTGCGAGGTCGAGGTCGAGGGTGAGACCTTCCGCATCGAGATCGAGCGCGCCCACATGGAGGAGGACGCGGGCAAGCTCACCCACGTCGGCGGCTCGGGACGCATCCACGGCGCGGACTACTCGCTGATCGACTACAACCGGGCCGGGACGCCGCTGATCGAGATCGTGACCAGGCCGATCCGGGGCGCCGGGGCCAAGGCCCCGCAGGTGGCCCGCGCCTACGTCGCCTACCTGCGCGACCTCATGAAGGCGCTCAAGGTCTCTGACGTCCGGATGGAACAGGGCTCGCTGCGCTGCGACGCGAACGTGTCGCTGTCGGCCAAGGGCTCGCCGGTGCTCGGCACCCGCACCGAGACCAAGAACGTGAACTCGCTGCGCTCCATCGAACGCGCGCTGGTCTACGAGATCCGCCGCCAGGGCGCGATCCTGGCCGCCGGGGGCACGGTCGTCCAGGAGACCCGGCACTTCCACGAGGACGGCCACACCTCGCCGGGGCGCAGCAAGGAGCAGGCCGAGGACTACCGCTACTTCCCCGAACCCGACCTGGTCCCGGTGGCGCCGGACGCCGAGTGGGTCGAGCAGCTGCGGGCCAGCCTGCCCGAACCCCCCGCCGAGCGGCGCAGGCGGCTGGTCGCCGAGTGGGGATTCACCGACCTGGAGATGCGCGACGTGCTGGGCAACGAGGGCGCCCTCGACCTGATCGCCGAGACGGTGGAGGCGGGCTGCCCGCCCGCCGCCGCCCGCAAGTGGTGGACGGCCGAGCTGGGGCGGCGCGCCAACGAGGCGGGTGTCGGCCTGGAGGACCTGGCCATCACCCCCGCCCAGGTCGCCGAGGTGCAAGAACTCATCGGCAGCGGCCAGATCAACGACAAACTCGCCCGCCAGGTCATCGACGGGGTGCTCGCCGGTGAGGGGTCGCCCGCCGAGGTGGTCTCGGCCCGGGGGCTGGCCGTGGTCTCTGACGAAGGTGCGCTGTCGGACGCCGTCGATGAGGCCATCGCCGCCAACCCCGACGCGGCGGCGAAGGTCCGCGACGGCAAGGTGCAGGCGGCCGGGGCCCTGATCGGCTCGGTCATGAGGGCTATGAAGGGGCAGGCCGACGCGGCCCGCGTCCGAGAACTCGTGCTAAAAAAACTCGCCCCGTGACGCCCCGGAGCGCGCCAGGCGGCAGGTCCGCGCGCGCGTCGGTATGCGCGAGCGGGGAAAGTGCGAGAGAGTTTCCCTATTGGTGAGCTTTTTGAACAGGGAGGTTTGAATGACCGACATCACTCGCTTCATGCTGTCCGACCACAACCTGGGGCTGGATCTCATGCGCGCCACCGAGGCCGCCGCGCTGGCCGCCGCCCGCTGGGCGGGACGGGGCGAGAAGGAATCCGGCGACAAGGCGGCCGTCGATGCCATGCGGGCCGTGCTGAACCAGGTGGGGATGCAGGGCACCATCGTCATCGGCGAGGGCGAGAAGGACGAGGCGCCGATGCTCGGCAACGGCGAGAAGGTGGGCACCGGCTGGGGACAGCGGATCGACATCGCGGTTGACCCGGTCGACGGCACCCGCCTGCTCGCCCGCGGCTCCCGCAACTCGATCGCGGTCCTGGCCGCCTCGGAGGGCGGCACCATGTACAACCCCCACATGTGTTTCTACATGGACAAGCTGGTCGCTGGGGCCGACGCCGCGGACGCCCTCGACATGGATGCCCCGATCGGGGAGAACGTCCGGCGGGTGGCGGCGGCGCTGGGCAAGTCCGTCAGCGAGGTCGTCGTCGCGGTGCTGAACCGGCCCCGCCACGACGACCTGGTCCGGGAGATCCGCGAGGCTGGCGCCGCGACCCGGATGTTCACCGACGGAGACGTCGCGGCCGGTGTCATGGCCGCCATGCCGGGCATGCCGGTCGACCTGATGGCCGGTATCGGCGGCAGCCCTGAGGGCGTCGTGCTCGCCTGCGCGATGAAGTGCCTCGGCGGGCGCATCCTGGCGCGGCTGGCGCCGACGACCGAGGAGGAGCGCCAGCGCACCATCGACGCGGGCTTCGACCCGAGCCGCATCCTCGACACCGACGCGCTGGTGGCCAGCGACGACACTCTCTTCGTCGCCACCGGGATCACCGACGGCGACCTGGTCGACGGGGTGCGCTACCGGCCGGACGGCAGCGCGCGCACCAAGTCGGTCGTGATGCGCTCCAAGTCGGGCACGGTCCGCTACGTCGAGGCCTACCACCACCTCGACAAGATCAACGCCTGGGCCACGGCTCAGGGACAGTCCTAGATCGTCTGCCGGGGAGTCCGCCGAGTTGGTAGGCTCCCCGGCGTGTCCTCCGTCATCACCGCCCGGGGCCTGCTGAAGCGCTACGGTCCGTTCACCGCTGTCGATGGCATCGATTTCGAGGTGCCCGCCGGGGAATCCTTCGGCCTGCTCGGCCCCAACGGGGCGGGCAAATCCACGACCATGAGGATGATTGGGGGCACCCTCGAACGCAGCGGCGGCGAGCTTCGGGTGCTGGGCCTCGACCCGCAGCGCCACGGCCCGCAGGTCAGGGCCAGCCTCGGCGTGGTGCCGCAGCAGGACAACCTGGACGAGGAGCTGCGGGTCTTCGACAACCTGGTGACCTACGGCCGCTATTTCGGCCTGCCCCGGGCCTGGCTCCGGTCCAAGGCCGAGGAGCTGCTCGCCTTCGCGCAGCTGAGCGACAAGGCGAACGCCAAGGTCCGCCACCTCTCGGGGGGCATGAAACGTCGCCTCACCATCGCCCGGGCCCTGATCTCGGAGCCCCGCGTCCTGCTGCTGGACGAGCCGACCACCGGCCTCGACCCGCAGGCCCGCCACATCCTGTGGGACCGGCTGTTCCGGCTCAAGGAGGCCGGGGTGACGCTCATCGTCACCACGCACTTCATGGACGAGGCCGAGCAGCTGTGCGACCGGCTGATCGTCATTGACAAGGGCACGATCATGGCCGAGGGCTCCCCGCAGGACCTGATTCGCCGGTACGCGACCCGGGAGGTGCTAGAGGTGCGCTTCGGCGCCGAACGCAGCAGGCCGGTCATCGAGCGCATCGCCGGGATCGGCGTGCGCCAGGAGGTGCTGCCCGACCGGGTGCTGGTTTATGCCGACTCCGGGGAACAGGCGCTGGAGGAGGTCACCTCCCGGGGCCTCCGCCCGGTCAGTTCCCTGGTGCGGCGCGGCTCGCTGGAGGACGTGTTCCTGCGCCTGACCGGACGGAGCCTCATTGACTGACCTGTCGCAGCACCGGCACGACCTGGGCCACGCCGAGGTCGCCTTCTCGGGCACCCTTCCGGACTCCGCCGAACTGGCCGCGCGGGCCCGGCGGTACGGCTGGTGGTACTTCGCCGAGTACACGCTGCTGGCCATGCGGGCGTGGCTGCTCAGCGCGCTGGTCGCGGCCCTCGGCAACCCGCTGGTCTACCTGTTGGCCATGGGCCTCGGGCTGGGCGCCATCGTCAGCGAGCGCACCGGGACGGTCGACGGGGTGCCCTACCTGGTGTTCGTCGCCCCCGGTCTGCTGATCTCGACGGTCGTGATGAGCGTCATCGGGGAGATGGCCTACCCGGTGCTGGGCGGGTTCACCTGGCACCGGACCTTTCACGCGGCCCACACCACGCCCGTCGAACCCTGGCAGATCGCGGTGGGTCACGCCCTGGCGGTGCTGCTGCGGTTCGTGGCCCAGTCGGCGATCTTCTACGCGCTGATGCTGCTCTTCGGCGCCAGCCCCGGCGCCTGGGGATGGCTGAGCATCGGGATCGGCGCGCTGGCGGCCGGGGCCTTCGGTATGCCGGTCATGGCCTTCTCGGCCAGCCGCGAATCGGCCGGGGACGGTTCCTTCGTGCTGATCCAGCGTTTCGTGGTGATGCCGATGTTCTTGTTCGCTGGCACCTTCTTTCCGCTGGAGGCCATGCCGTGGTACCTGCACTGGATCGGCTGGATCTCACCGATCTGGCACGGGACGCAGCTGTCCCGGTTGGCCAGTTACGGTTCCCCGGTCCCGGGCTGGCTCGTCGCGGTGCACCTGTGCGTCCTGGTCGCCATGACGGGCCTGGGCATGTGGCTGGCGGTGCGGGTATTCACCCGGAGGCTGCGGTCATGACCGATATCCCCGAGCTGGCCCGGGAGCGGCTGGCCAGACCCCGGCCGTTGCCGGGCCTGTATTCCGGCAATGTTCGGGCGGTGTTCGAGCGCGGGCTGAAGGCGATCGCGTCCCAGAACTGGACGATCGTGGTGTCGGGTTTCTTCGAGCCGGTGCTCTACCTGCTCGCCATGGGCCTGGGCGTGGGCGCGCTGGTGGGGCAGGTGAGCGGGCCCGGCGGGGTCCCCACGAGCTATGTGGCCTATCTGGCACCGGCGCTGCTCGCCACCTCGGCGATGAACGGCGCGATCTACGACTCGACCTGGAACGTGTTCTGGAAACTGCGCTACGCCAGGCTGTACGAGACCATGCTGCAGGCCTCGCTCGGGCCGCTGGACGTCGCGCTGGGCGAGATCCTCCTGGCGCTGCTGCGCGGGGCGCTCTACTCGTCGGGGTTCCTGTGCGTCCTGGCCGCCATGGGGCTGGTCACCTCCTGGTGGGCGCTGCTGATGGTGCCGTGCGCGCTGCTGATCGCGCTGGGTTTCGCGGCGCTGGGTATGGGGGTGACCAGCCTGGTCACCAGCTTCCAGCAGATGGACCTGGTGAATTTCGCGATGCTGCCGATGTTCCTGTTCTCGG
Organism: Propionibacteriaceae bacterium; assembly: GCA_030529455.1. Taxonomy (GTDB): domain Bacteria; phylum Actinomycetota; class Actinomycetes; order Propionibacteriales; family Propionibacteriaceae; genus JAUMWV01. Next base: position 21,542 of record JAUMWV010000009.1, read on the forward strand.
CGACCCTGTACCCGATCACGGTCTTCCCCTCAGCGATCCAGTGGATCATCATGGCCCTTCCGCTGTGGCACGGCGTCGAGCTGATGCGCCACCTGGCGGTGGGCCACGCCGAGGCGCTCACGGCGGTGCACGCCGCCTATTTCGTGGGCATGACGGCCCTCGGGCTGGTGTTCACGACGCTGCGCCTGCGCACGCTGTTCCTGCGCTGAGGCGGGCCGGGGCGCTCAGGCGTCCGCCAGCGCCCCGGCCCGGTTCGGGGCGGCGTAGCGGTCCTCGTCGAGGATGCCCTGGCGTTTCGCCACGATGGTGGGCACCAGCGCCTGGCCCGCGACGTTGACGGCGGTCCGCCCCATGTCGAGGATCGGGTCGATGGCCAGCAGCAGCCCCACCCCCTCCAGCGGAAGCCCCAGCGTGGACAGCGTGAGGGTGAGCATGACGACCGCGCCGGTGGTGCCGGCGGTCGCCGCCGATCCCAGCACCGCGACCACGACGATGAGCAGGTACTGGGTGAGGCTGAGCTCCAGCCCGAAGAAGCGCGCCACGAAGATCGCCGAGACCGCAGGGAAGACCGCAGCGCAGCCGTCCATCTTGGTCGTCGCGCCCAGCGGCACCGCGAAGGAGGCGTATCCGGCGGGCACCCCAAGGTTGCGTTCGCTCACCCGCTGGGTCAGCGGCAGCGTGCCGACCGAGGAGCGGGAGACGAAGGCCAGCTGGAGCGCGGGCCAGACGCCGGAGAAGAACCTGCGCACGCTCAGCCCGTTGAGCTTCAGCAGCAGCGGGTAGAGCCCGAACACCACGGCCGCCAAGCCCAGGTAGTTGGCCAGCACGAAGATCCCGAAGGAACCCACCTTGTCCCAGCCGTACTCGAACATCGCCCGCCCGATCAGGCCGACGGTGCCGATGGGGGCGAGCCGGATGATCCACCACAGCACCTTCTGGATCACCTCGAGGGCGCTGCGGACGAATGCCAGGAACGGGTCGGCGCGCTCGCCCAGCCTGACCACCGCGACGCCGACGGCCAGCGAGATGACCAGCAGCTGCAACACGTTGAACGAGACGCTAGAGACCGCCCCCGCGTCCGTGACGCGGGTGGTGACCTCGAGGCCGAAGACGTTGGACGGGATCAGGCCCTGGAGGAAGCCCAGCCACGATCCCTGCCGACCGGTGTAGGAGGCCGGGGCGGTCAGCGCGGTGTCCGAGCCGGGCCTCAGCACGACCCCGGCGGCGATGCCGATGAGGACCGAGGCGAGGGCCGTCAGCGCGAACCAGCCCAGGGTGTGGGCCGCCAGCCGGGCGGCGTTGGTCACCTGGCGAAGGTTCGCCACGGAGGCGATCACCGCGGTCACGATGAGCGGCACGACGATGGTGCGCAGCAGCGCGACATAGCTCGAGCCGATCGTCGACAGCGTCGTCATGAGCCAGTTGGGCGAGGACTTCGGGTCTCCGCCGAGCGCGGCGGCGGCCAGGCCGAGGCACACCCCAGCGATGAGGGAGAGCAGGATCTGGGAGCCGAAGGAGGTCGCCCAGCCGGGGAGGCGGCGGGCTCGCGGTGATGATTCGGTCATGTTGTGTTCGACTCCCGAGGGGGCCCAGATATTCCGCTGTTCGCCCAGAGTGAACCCTCGCTGGGGTCGCCAGGCAACGGTGCGGGCGATAGTCTTTCTCTCGGGCCGGTGACGGCCACGACGTGTAGTTCAGCAGCAGAACACCGGGCTACATTCCCGGAGGGCGCAGGGGCAGCACCTGCCACGTCGGCTCACCACGGTAGCGAGGGGAGATCCATGGCCCACGGTTATGTGCACCTGCAGCTGGCGAAGGCGCTGCAGACCGCCGCCGGGCACGAGGACCCCGAGACCAGGGCCCGCGCCGACGCCAGGGTCGCGGACTGGGTGCGCACCATGCAGGCGATCGACAGCGGTGCCGTGACGGTCGGTTCGCGGTCGCCGTTGCGCGGCTTTCCGGCCTGGGTGACCCCCGAAGTGCTGCGCGGGGGGTTCGCGACCGGTGAGGCGGAGGCCGCTGGCCCCCTGACCAGGCACGAACGGGAGCGGGCCCGGCGCCACAGCCTGCCCGAGCGCCGCGACGCGGTGTTCGCGTCCTACCTCACCGACGAGGGGATGGCCGAGTTGCAGGCGCTCCTCGCTGGCGGCAATTACCGGATCGGCGTGCCCGAGGAGGCGGCGCTGCTGGTCGTGGCGGCCCTGTTGCGCGCCGGTCACCGCGGCGCGGCGCTGGAACTGCTGGAGGAGCTGTCCGCCTACGCCGGGCAGCTCCGGTTCACGCCGCAACCGGACCGGCCCCCGCGGCGGGACAGCGGACAGGTGTTTCGGCGGACGGTCGACGAGGTGTCCCAGGCGCTGCGCACGGTACGCGCCGAGCCGAGGATCGAGGCCCAGCGGGAGGCGCTGACGGTGTGGCTGCCGCTAACCGACAAGGTCGTGGAGTTCTGGGTCACGCACGCCGGTGAACCGTCCTGGTCGCCCGCGACGGCGGCCCAGGCCCAGGCCCTGGTGGACGAGTACGACCGGGCCTGCGCCGACCACGCCCGGTGCACGAAATACCGCAACCCCAAACACAACCTGGCGATCCTGGTCGCGGTGCTCCGGGACAGCGTTGGCCGGACCCCCAGCCAGGCCGGGCTCGCCCGCGTCCGGCACGTCATCTCGTGCATCCGCGCCAAGCGTGGCCTGCCGTCAGAGGAGAGCTGCCGGTCGTTGCGGTCCAGGCAGGCCGCCGACGCCGCCAGGCCGTCCCACGATCAGCTGGCGCAGGTGGCGATCCGGCGCCTTGAGGCCCGCCGCGCCGACGAGGGCATCCCAGACCCCGGCGAGGTGAGCCGCCCGGTGGCCGAGCGGGAATCCTCTCGCGCCCTGCCCGCGGGCACACCGATGCCCGAGGGGGTCCGGCGCAAGATCTGGCTGGGCTGGTCCGCCACGCTGCCGGACCTGATCGCGGGCGGGGTCGTCCCGTCGGCCGAGGTGATCGCCGAACTGCTCCCGGCGATCACGGCCGAACAGGTCGCCGCCGGTTTCCCCGACCCGCAGGTGGGGCGGCTGATGGGTGCCTGCTACGAGGCGTTCCGGAGGCGGCGCAGCCTGCTGCTGGTCAACCTGGCCTCCCAGGTGAGGTTCGAGGAACTGCCGTGGGTGCGGCGGGCCAGCCTCCTCGGCGGGCGGGAGCGGGTCGGACAGCCCGGCGAGGTCGCCCGCTGGGTCGCCGCCCTCTCCCTGGACAGCTTCCCCGGCACGATCCTGCCGAACCCCTTCATCAGCGAACTCGCCACGCTGTTCCAGGCAGGGGAGGAGCCCGTCACGCTGACGGAGGAACTCGCGGCCGACATCTTCATGAGCCAGTTCGCACCGAAGTTCCTCGCCGCCGCCCACACCGCCGCGCGGCTGCTGCGCGGCAGCCTGTACGAACGCTATTACGGCCTCGACTACGGCCGGGTGCTGACCCTGTCCACACCCGCGGAGTTCGGCGCGCTGTGCGGGGCGGAGGCCATCCAAGACAAGTGGTCCATCACGGGGAACCGGCGGGTCATCGAACGCGCGCAAGTGCTGACCACCCACAACCTGGCGGCGCTGGTCACGGCAGGCGTCACCCCGTCTCGCCCATGGGCCGACCTGGCGGTCGAAGCGGCGCAGGTCTGTGCGCGCTCGGGCCGTCTGGCCCGCGACCCGCGCAACCGCCCGCGCGCGATCAAGGACGCGGCCTATGCCTGGCGCCAGGCCGTGTTCTTCTGCTCCATGGCAGACCCGTCTCAGATGCCAGGCATCGTGTCGCGGATGGCCGGGCTGGCCTACGCCCAGGAATGGCCCCTGGCCCAGCTGCGCTCAGACCTCGAGGGCTGCTGGGGCGGCGAACGGGTGGAACCCTTCTTCGCCTGGACGCCGGGCAGCCGCCGGGAACCTCCGGGTTCACAGTCCCAGGTCTAGGCCGCGAACCTGCTCGACCCTGCGGGCGGGGCCGATGAACTCGACGTGGGCGAACCGGCCCCGTCCGCTCAGGAACAGCAGCAGCTCGCTGGGCTTGCCGAGGATCGTCACGATCTCGGCGCCCGCGCCGACCCGGTGCGTGGCGCCAGTGTCGGCGCGTTCGACGACGATGGCGGTCTTCGCGCGCCTGAGCCGCAGCGAGACCAGCCTGACCTTGCCCCACAGCGCGTCCTCGTCGGACGGGGTGGGCGGGGCGTACTCCAGGGTGTGGTCGGCGCGCAGCACGTCAATGCGGTGGAGGAAGAATTCGGCGCCGTTGGCCGGGCGCATCGCCTTCGTCCAGACCCTGGGGCGCCGGAAGCGGCGCACCAGCTCGGCGTAGGAATACCGCTGCCGGGCCCGGTCCATGCGCCGACCGGTGAGTGGGGCGAATGCGGTCAGCGCGATGCCGGGCAGGGACAGGGGGTCGTTCTCCCTGACCCACAGGTGGGCGGCCAGGTCGTGCGTCGTCCAGTCACCGGCGAGCGTCGGCGCCTGCGGTCCGACCCGCTCCAGCAGGCGCGCCAGCTCGGCGCGCTGTTCGTCTGCGAAGTTCACCCCGGCATCGTAGCGAGCCCGCGCCGCCGGACCGTGCTCACCCGCCGTCGTGGCGGGATGCGCGCCGCGGAGCGGGCGGGGAGAATGGTGCCATGGCGCGACTGGATGTGTGGCTGTGGTCGGTGCGGCTGTTCAAGACCAGGTCGGGGTCTGCCGCGGCGTGCCGGGGCGGGCACGTGCGGGTGAACGGGCAGCCCGCGAAACCCGCGCACACCCTCAAGGTGGGTGACGTCGTGACGGTGCGCGAACCCGGCTGGGAACGCCGCTTCGAGGTGAGCCAGCTCATCACCAAACGGGTCGGTGCCCCCGTCGCGGTGGGTTGCTATGTCGATTTGTCGCCGGCCCGGCCAGCTCACCTGGACGCTCCCACCGCGCGCCGGGACCGGGGGAGCGGGCGCCCCACCAAGAAGGACCGGCGCGCGATCGATGCCCTGCGCGGCCGCGACTCGGTCTAGGCCGACGCGGGCGGCGCCCGGGAAGGCGCGCTATGACAGGAGCGGGTTCCCAATCCCCGCAGCGGCCACCGGCGGGGTGACACAATGACGCTATGCAGTTGCCTTCCGATCTCGCCGGTCGCCTCAAGCGCACCCCGGACGGACTCATCCCCGTCGTCGTCCAGGACGCCACCACCCGGGAGGTGCTGATGCTCGCCTGGGCCGACGACGAGGCGCTGCGCCGGACGCTGGACACCCGCGCCGCGACCTATTGGTCGCGTAGCCGCGGCGAATACTGGGTCAAGGGCGCGACGTCGGGGCACACCCAGCGCGTGCGCGAGATCCGCCTGGACTGCGACGGGGACACGCTGCTCTACGTCGTGGATCAGACCGGGGGTGCCTGCCACACCGGTGACCGGACCTGCTTCGATGCCGACGTGATCCTCGGGAGGGACCATGCCTGAGCTGCGCATTCTGCCCGACCTGGCCGGGTTTCGTGACCTGGCCCGCGACCGCCGGGTGATTAGCGTCCACACCCGGGTCAGCGCCGACGACCTGACCCCGGTCGGCCTCTACCAGCAGCTGTGCGGCGGCCGGGAGCTGACCTTCCTGCTCGAATCGGCCGAGGCGGGGGTTTGGTCGCGGTACTCCATCGTGGGCGTCAACGCTGCCGTGACCCTGACCGAGCGGGACGGCCGGGCCTGCTGGCTGGGCCGCGAGATCGCCGGGATCGGCGGCCAGGACCCGCTGACGGCGCTGCACCAGGTGCTCGCGGCCCTGCACACCCCGCCCGACCCCAGCCTGCCGCCGTTCCACTCCGGCATGGTCGGCTACCTCGGCTACGACGTCGTGCGCCGCCTGGAGCGGCTGCCGGACGCGAACCCCGACGACCTGGGCCTGCCCGAACTGGTGATGATGCTCGCCAGCGACGTCGCGGTGCTCGACCACCACACCGGCGAGGTCTGGCTCATCGCCAACGCCATCAACTTCGACGACACGCCCGAGCGGGTCGAGGCGGCGCACGAGGACGCCGTCGCCCGCGTCCGGTGGATGGTCGCCCGCCTGGCGGAGCCGCGGCAGCCGCTGACCGCGGTGCGGGGCGAGCAAGCCGACCCGCCGGTGCGGCGCCAGCGCAGCGAAGGTGACTACCAGGCCGCCGTCGCGGCCGCGCTGGAGCGGATCGGCGCCGGTCAGGTCCGCCAGGTCGTGGTGTCCCAACGGTTCGAGGTGCCGGTCACGGCGAACCCCTTCGACGTCTACCGGGCGCTGCGGCTGACCAACCCGAGCCCCTACCTGTATTACCTCAGCCTGCCCGGTTTCGCCGTCGTCGGTTCCAGCCCCGAGACGCTGGTCACGGTCCGAGACGGTGAGGCGCTGACCCGTCCCATCGCGGGCACCCGCCCGCGGGGCCGCACCCCAGCCGAGGACCAGGCCCTGGCCGCGGAGCTGCTGGCCGATCCCAAGGAGCGAGCCGAACACCTCATGCTGGTCGATCTCGGCCGCGACGAGCTCGGCCGCGTGTGCGTGCCCGGCACGGTCACGGTGCGTGAGCTCATGGGCGTGCACCGCTACAGCCACGTGATGCACCTCGAGTCGGAGGTCGCCGGGACGGTCGCCGGGGGACGCTCGGCCCTCGACGTCACGCTCGCCTGCTTCCCCGCCGGGACGCTGACCGGGGCGCCCAAGGTGCCCGCGATGGAGATCATCGATGCCCTCGAGGTGAGCCGTCGCGGCAGCTATGGCGGTGTGGTGGGCTACTTCGACTTCGCTGGCAGCTCGGATGTGGCCATCGCGATCCGCACGGCGGTGCTGCGCGACGGGGTGGCCTACGTGCAGGCCGGGGCGGGCATCGTCGCCGGTTCGGTCCCGGCCGCCGAGGACGAGGAGACCCGGAACAAGGCGGCCGCCGTCGTGCGGGCGCTGGCCCTCGCCGAAGCCACCGCGCGGCTGTGAGGCTCTACTTCGGCCTGGTGTTCGGGGGAGTGGCCGCCGCGTTGGTCGCCGGGCAGGTCTCCGGCGGCACGCCACTGCACTCCGCGCTGGGCCTGGCCGGGCTCGCCCTGGCCGGGCTCACGACCAGGCTGGGCCGCGCCCGCCGCGTCGCGGCGGTGCCGTTGGCCGCGCTCGGCGCCGCGCTGATCGCGAGCACGCTCGCTGGCGGCTGGGAGCTGGCCGGTGCACTGGCAGCGGTCTCGGGGGCGCTGATGGGTGGCGCCGCGGGGGCGCTGTGGCGCGGGCCGGGCATGACGTCTAGGGCGGACGCGACGCCCCGGAACGCGGACCTGTGGGCCGCGCTGAGCGAGGGACGCGACCCGACGGCCGGGTGCGACGGCGACCCACCGGCCTGAACCCAGCCCTACCTGAGCGGGGGCGCCGTCGGCACGGCACGGCTCCCGGAGCGCCTCGGCTCCGGCCGCGGCCCGGAACCGGTAACCTAACCCTCATCGTCAACCCGAAAGGTCGCCCCATGAGCCCTGCCCAGCGCCGCCATTACCACCACGGGCGCAGCCCAGCCGCGTGGACGGGCACCACCATCGCCTGCGTGGCCTTCATCCTGGCCACGATCGCATCGATGACCGGCCCCAACTGGACTCTCGTGTGGGTCTCCTGCGGGCTGCTGCTGGCGGCCCTCATCGTCACCGCCGTCATGAAGAAGATGGGCCTCGGCAACGGCTGATGAGCGTCCTGGACGACATCGTCGCGGGAGTACGGGCCGACCTCGCCCAGCGTGAGGCCAAGCTCGGCCTGGACGCGCTGGTGGCGCGCCTCGACGCCGCCCCGCCCGTCCGCGACCCGTGGCCGGTGTTCACCGGGCCCGGCATGTCGGTCATCGCCGAGGTCAAACGCGCGAGCCCGAGCAAGGGGCCCCTCGGCGAGATCCCCGACCCGGCGGGGCTCGCCGCCCAGTACGAGGCCGGTGGGGCGGCGGCCGTCTCGGTCCTCACCGAGCGGCGCCGGTTCAGCGGCTCGCTGGCGGACCTGGACGCGGTGCGCGCCCGCGTCGGAGTTCCCGTACTGCGCAAGGACTTCATCGTCACCGACTACCAGGTCTACGAGGCCCGGGTGCACGGCGCCGACATCGTGCTGCTGATCGTCGCCGCCCTCAGCGACGGCGACCTGGCCCGCCTGCACCGGCTCGCGAGCCAGCTGGGGATGCGGGTCCTGGTGGAGACCCACACGGCCGACGAAGTCTCCCGGGCCCTCGACGCCGGTGCCGAGCTGGTCGGCGTGAACAACCGCGACCTGACCAACCTTGAGGTTGACCTGAACCACTTCGCCCGGCTCGCCCCGATGATCCCGGGCGGCATCGTCAAGGTCGCAGAGTCCGGCATCACCGGGGTCGCCGACGTGGCTCGGCTGCACGCCGCGGGCGCGGACGTCGTGCTGGTCGGGGAGGCCCTGGTGAGGGACGGCCACCCGGCGGACACGATCGCGAGGTTGTGCGCGGTTGGGAGAGACTAGAACCGTGAGCTATCGACTGCCAGACGAGCGGGGGCACTTCGGTATCTTTGGTGGGCGCTTCGTCCCCGAGGCGCTGCAGCCAGCCCTCAACGAGCTTCAGGAGGCCTTCGCCGCCGCCCAGGCCGACCCGGGCTTCGCGGCCGAACTGGCCAGGCTGCAGCGCGACTACGCGGGCCGCCCGACCCCGATCACGACGGCCGCCAGGTTCTCCGAGCACTGCGGCCGGGCCACCGTGGTGCTGAAACGCGAGGACCTCAACCACACCGGCGCCCACAAGATCAACAACGTGCTGGGCCAGGCGCTGCTGGCCAAGAGGATGGGCAAGACCCGGCTCATCGCCGAGACTGGCGCCGGGCAGCACGGCGTGGCGACCGCGACGGCCGCGGCCCTGCTCGGGCTGGAGTGCCGCGTCTACATGGGCGAGGTGGACACCCACCGCCAGGCCCTCAACGTCGCCCGGATGCAGCTGCTCGGCGCCGAGGTGGTGGCCGTGGCCACGGGCAGCAGGACGCTGAAGGACGCCATGAACGAGGCCATGCGGGACTGGGTCAGCGCGGTCTCAGACACCCACTACCTCATCGGGTCGGCCGCCGGGCCGCACCCATTTCCCTACCTGGTGCGCGAGCTGCAGCGGGTGATCTCGACCGAGGCCCGGGCCCAGATGCTCTCGGCACACGGCCGCCTGCCGGACCACGTCTGTGCCTGCGTCGGCGGCGGATCGAACGCCATCGGCGCCTTCTTCGCCTTCATCGACGACCCAGCCGTCGCGCTGTGGGGCTTCGAAGCGGGCGGCGAGGGGCTGCACTCCTGGCGGCACGCCGCCACCATCACGGCCGGTTCGGTGGGCATCTTGCACGGGTCCCGCAGCTACCTCCTGCAGGACGCCGACGGGCAGACCCTGGAGTCGCATTCGATCTCGGCCGGGCTCGACTACCCCGGGGTCGGGCCGGAGCATGCCTGGCTCGCCCACTGTGGCCGGGCGTCCTACGAGGCGGTGACCGACGCCGAGGCCATGGAGGCCTTCCGGTTGCTGATGCGCACCGAGGGCATCATTCCCGCGATCGAGAGCGCCCACGCGCTGGCCGGTGCCATGAGGCTGGGGCATCGCCTCGAGCTGGCCGAGCCGGACGCCGCGCCGCTGATCCTGGTCAGCCTGTCCGGCCGCGGCGACAAGGACGTCACGGCCGCGATCGAGTGGTTTGGCCTCAACGGGACCCCGGACACGACGGTGGGAGACCTGGCATGAACGCTGATCTGGGGATCACCGGCCGCGTCTTGCGCGCGGCCAGGGCGCAGGGACGCGCGGGGCTGGTCGCCTACCTGCCGCTGGGCTACCCGAGCGTGTCCGACAGCTACACCGCCATGGCGATCGCGGCGCAGGCCGCCGACCTGGTCGAGATTGGGTTGCCCTATTCCGACCCGGTGATGGACGGGGCCACGATCCAGCGGGCTACCCAGCGGGCGCTGGAGCGGGGAGTGCGGGTCCGCGACGTCTTCGGCGCGTGCGAGGCGGTCGCGGCCGAGGGCAAGCACGGCCTCGTCATGACGTACTGGAACCTAGTCGAACGCTATGGGGTCGACGCATTCGCCCGCGACCTCGCCGCGGCGGGGGGAGCGGGGCTCATCACCCCCGACCTGCCCCCGGACGAGGCGGCCGAGTGGATCGAGGCCAGCGACGCCCACGGGCTCGACCGGGTCTTCCTCGTCGCGCCGGGCTCGACGGACCAGCGGATCGGTGCGGCCGTGGCCGCGTGCCGCGGCTGGGTGTACGCCACCAGCGTCATGGGCGTCACCGGCGCCCGCAGCCAGACCTCGCAGGACGCCCCGCTGATCGTCGCCCGGGCGCGGGCGGCGGGGGATCTGCCGGTGGGGGTCGGGCTGGGGGTCTCCACCGGCGACCAGGCCGCCGCCGTGGCGGCCTACGCCGACGCGGTGATCGTCGGGTCGGCCCTCGTGGAATCCCTCGACGGCTCTGGCTGCCGTGACTACGACCGGCTCACGGACCGGCTGGAAGAGCTAGCCAAGGGGGTGCGCCGTGCTCACTAGGCGCTGCCTGCTGGCCTCCCCGGCCGCGGGGGTGCTGGCCGGATGCGCGGCCAGCGAACCGGGCGCGGCGCGGGTCAGCCTCGCCTCCGACGGCTTCGAGGGCACCGCGGTCAAGGGGGCCTTCGCCCTGCCCGACGTCACGCTGAGCGACACCTCGGGCCAGCCCTATCACCTGCGCACGTCCCCGGCGACCCCGGTCGTGGTCGTGTTCTTCGGCTACTCCAACTGCCCCGACGTGTGCTCCGGCATCCTCGCCGACCTGGCGACCGCCAGGCGGCGGCTGCACGACCCGGAACTGGCGGCCAAGATCACGCTGGTGTGCGTCACCACCGACCCGGCGCGCGACACCCCCGAGGTGCTCGGGGCCTACCTGAAACGCATCGACCCCTCCTACGTCGGGCTGACTGGGCCGCTGGAGACCATCGTGAAGGCGGCCAACGAGGTCGGGGTGGCGATCGAGGAGGGCAAGAAACTGCCCAGCGGCGGCTACGAGGTCGATCATGGCACCCAGGTCATCGGTTTCGGCCCGGACCGCAAGGCCGCCGTGGTGTGGACCACTGGGACCACCATCGCCGCCTACAAGGCCGACTTCGCCAAGCTCGCCTCCGGCTGACCGGCCTCCCACGGCCGGTCGGGGAGGCGCACCCGGACCGCGTGGCCGCTCAGCTGTCCAGCAGCGCCAGCACCGCCGTGACCCGCCGGTGCACGTCCGGGTCTGGGTGCAGCCCCAGCTTGGCGAAGATGTGTTGGGAGTGTTTCTCGACCGCGCCCTCGGTGATGACCAGCCGCCTGGCGATCGCGCTGTTGGTCTGCCCCTCCGCCATGAGGGCCAGCACCTCCCGTTCCCGGCCGGTGAGGGACGCGAGCCGGTCCGGGCGCCGTCCGCGGCCCATCGCCAGCGTGACCACCTCGGGGTCCAGCACCAGCCCGCCCGCGGCCACCCGGCTCACGGCGTCGAGGAAGGAGTCGAGGTCCCCGACGCGGTCCTTCAGCAGGTAGCCGATGCCCGAATTGCCCGAGGCGAGCAGCTCGGGGAGGTATTCGGCGGCCACGTACTGGCTGAGCAGCAGGATCGGCGCCTCGGGCCAGCCGGAGCGGATGGCCAGCGCCGCCCGCAGGCCCTCGTCGGTGTGGCCCGGCGGCATCCTGATGTCGGCGATGACCAGATCGGGACGCAGCTGGAGCGCACAGGGCACCAGTTCGGTGCCGGTGCCGACGGAGGCCACAACCTCGTGCCCCTCTTCGGCCAGGATGAGGGCGAGGCCCTCCCGCAGCAGGACGGAATCGTCCGCCAGGATCACTCGCACGGGATCACCGCCTCGATTCGGGTCGGCCCGCCGTCGGGCGAGACCACGCTCAGGGTAGCGCCAATGCCCGCCAGCCGGTGTTCCAGCCCGGTCAGCCCATGGCCCTTGGCCGGGTCGGCGCCGCCGATGCCGTCGTCGGTGACGCTCAGCACCAGCACGCCGTGGCCGAGCCTGGCCCTGATCTGTGCCGAGGCCGCCCGGGCGTGTTTGTTGATGTTGGCCAGGGCCTCGGAGGCCACGAAGTAGGCGCTCTGCTCCACCAGGGGGTTCAGGCGGGGCAGGTCCGCCTCGACGGTGACCGGGACCGCCGACAGGCTGGCCGCCTCGCGCAGGGCCGCGCCCAGGCCGCGGTCGGTCAGGATGGGTGGGGCGATCCCCCGGGACAGCTGGCGCAGTTCCGCCAGCGTCGCCTGCGTCTGCACCACCAGGCCGTCGAGGATCTCAGCGGCCGAGGAGGGGTCGTCCAGGACGCGGCGCCTGGCCCGGCCCAGGTCCATGCTGATCCGGATCAGGCGTTGCTGCGGGCCGTCGTGGATGTCGCGTTCGAGCCGCTGGCGGGCGTCGGACTCGGCCCGCCGGGCCGCGGTCTGGGCCGCGCGGAGCCGGTGCATCTCGGCGGGCAGGCACAGCAGTGCGCGGGACAGGTAGCGCTGGGCCTCGGCCAGCCAGCCGATGACGAAGGGCGCGCTGAGGCCGAACCCGATGCCCAGCAGCGCGTCGATGGCGGGGTCCAGCACCGCGGGGGACGGCCAGCCGAACTGGGTGGCGAAGCCGACGCTGCCGCTGCCGGGGATCATGCGGCTGACCGGACCCAGCACGATCACGGCTGTGCCGACGAGCCAGAGGATGGTCAGCGACCAGGTGATGGCCGAGATGAAGAAGCCCGAGACCGCCCAGGCGGCATCGAGCCAGCACTGCCGGTCGAACACCGGCCAGAGCATGCGGCGCCACCGGGGGAGCTTCGGGTCGGGCGGCAGGTAGCAGGCCGAGGCTGGCCGGTGGTCGCCCAGCCAGCCGATGAACCTCCGCTCGGCCTCGGCGAACCCCCTGCTGAGCCGCAGGGACAGGGCCAGGCCGAGCACGCCGACCCAGATCAGCACCGTGCCGAAGCTGAGCGCGAAGGAGATGGCGGACAGGATGAAGACCAGGGTGCGGAAGGGGAAGCTGAGCAGCAGGTAGCCGGTGTCCCGGAGGAAGCGGCGCACGGGGGAGGGGGTGGGGTGGGCTGTCGTCGTCATGGCAACGACTCTGCCCGCCGCTGGACCCGTGCGACATCCGGGAGACTGGCCATCGTGGGTCGGGCTAGCCCGACCATTTAGCCGGGGAACCGGGTGTAGGCGAGCCACGGCGGTCGCGTCGCGTTGGCCGAGGCCCGCGCGGCCGCGTCCGGGCGGGCGGGGGAGCGGGGGTGGGCCGACCAGCCGACGCCGTCGCACAACCCGGTTAGCTCGTCTCGGTCGGGCCGCTCCTGCGCGCTCGCGATGCTCATGGCCACCTACCTTAGTGTGGTGCCGGACGACCGACCGGCGCCCGAGGCCGCGATCCCCGGCCGGACTGCGTCGGGTACGAACCGATGGGCTAAGGTGGGGACTCGGCCCGCGGCAGGAGGTAGCAATGGCAGACAATTTCGTTCACCTGCACTGTCACACCGAGTTCTCGATGCTGGACGGGGCGGCCAGGCTGGGCGAGTTGTTTGCTGCCGCCGAGCAGCAGGGCATGCCCGCGCTCGCGATGACCGACCACGGCAACATGTTCGGCGCGTTCGCCTTCTGGGAGGCCGCCAAGAGGACCTCGGTGAAGCCGATCATCGGCCTGGAGGCCTACCTGACCCCGAAGACCCACCGCAGCGAACGCAAGCGGGTGTCCTTCGGCGACGGCACCGGCGACGACGTGTCGTCCAAGGGCGCCTACACCCACATGACCATGTGGGCGGAGAACCCGACCGGCATGCACAACCTGTTCCGGCTGAGCTCGAAATCCAGCCTGGAGGGGTATTTCTACAAGCCCCGGGCCGACCGGGAACTCCTCAACCGTTACGCCAAAGGCCTCATGGCCACGACGGGCTGCCCGTCCGGAGAGGTGCAGACCTACCTGCGGCTTGGGCAGTACCAGGCCGCGCTGGAGTCGGCCGCCGAGTTCCGCGACATCTTCGGCGCCGGGAACTTCTTCGTCGAGCTGATGGACCACGGCCTGGCGATCGAGCGGCGCGTCCGCACCGACCTGCTGCGCATCGCCAAGGACCTCAACCTCGGGCTGGTCGCCACCAACGACCTGCACTACGTGCACGAGCACGACGCCGACGCCCAAGACATCCTGCTGTGCATCAACTCCGGCTCCCGCAAGAACGACCCGGGCCGGTTCAAGTTCGACGGGACGGGCTACTACCTCAAATCTGCGGCGGAGATGCGGGCACTGTTCGCCGAACTCCCGGAGGCCTGCGACAACACCCTGGCGATCGCCGAGCGGGTGACCACGGAGTTCGACACCGGCATCGGCCAGTACATGCCACGCTTCGACTGCCCCGACGGACACACCGAGGAGAGCTGGTTCACCGAGTGCGTGTGGGAGGGGCTCAAGCAGCGCTACCCGGGCGGGCTCACCGACGAGATCGAAGACCGTGCCCGGTTCGAACTGAACACCATCACGACGATGAAGTTCCCCGGCTACTTCCTCGTCGTCGCCGACTTCATCAACTGGGCCAAACGCAACGGCATCCGGGTCGGCCCCGGCCGCGGGTCGGGGGCCGGGTCCATCTGCGCCTACGCGCTGCGGATCACCGACCTGTGCCCCCTGGAGCACGGCCTGCTGTTCGAGCGCTTCCTCAACCCGGACCGCGTCTCCATGCCCGACTTCGACATCGACTTCGATGAGCGCCGCCGCGGCGAGGTCATCGAGTACGTCACCAACAAGTACGGCTCCGACAAGGTCGCCCAGATCGTCACCTACGGTTCCATCAAGGCCAAGCAGGCCGTCAAGGACGCCGGGCGGGTGCTGGACATGCCCTTCGCGCTGGGGGAGAAGCTCACTAAGGCGATGCCCGCCGCCGTCATGGGCAAGGACCTGCCGCTGACGGCGCTGTTCGACTCCGATCACCCCCGCTACGCCGAAGGATCGGAGTTCCGGGAGCTGTACGACAACGAGCCCGGCGCCAAACTCGTCGTGGACACCGCCCGCGGCATCGAGGGCCTGAAGCGCCAGTGGGGTGTCCACGCCGCCGGGGTCATCATGAGCTGGGCCCCGCTGGAAGACATCATCCCCATCATGAAGCGCGAGCAGGACGGCGCGATCATCACGCAGTTCGACTACCACGGCTGCGAGGAGCTCGGGCTCATCAAGATGGACTTCCTGGGGTTGCGCAACCTCACCGTCATGGACGACGCCGTCAAGAACATCGCGACCAACCGCGGCATCGACCTCGACCTCGACGCGCTGCCGCTGGACGACAAACCGACCTACGAGCTGCTGGCCAGGGGGGACACGCTCGGGGTGTTCCAGCTCGACGGCGGCCCGATGCGGACGCTGCTGCGCTCGATGCAGCCCGACAAGTTCGACGACATCTCCGCGGTGGTCGCGCTGTACCGGCCCGGCCCGATGGGCGCCGACTCGCACAACAAGTACGCCCGGCGCAAGACCGGCAAGGAGGCCATCGAACCGATCCACCCGGAGCTGACCGAGGCCCTCGCCGACATCCTCGACGAAACCTATGGCCTGATCGTCTACCAGGAGCAGGTCATGGCCATCGCGCAGAAGCTCGCTGGCTACACCCTGGCCGGGGCCGACCTGCTGCGGCGCGCCATGGGCAAGAAGAAGAAGGCGGAGCTGGACGCCCAGTTCGAGATCTTCTCTGCGGGCATGGCCGAGCGCGGCTACAGCCGGGATGCCATGGAGACGGTGTGGGGCATCCTCGTCCCGTTCTCGGACTACGCCTTCAACAAGGCCCACTCGGCCGCCTACGGACTCATCGCCTACTGGACCGCCTACCTCAAGGCGAACTACCCGGCCGAATACATGGCGGCGCTGCTGCAATCGGTGCGGGCCGACAAGGACAAGTCCGCCCTCTACCTCGCCGAGTGCCGCCGCATGGGCATCCAGGTGCTGTCTCCCGACATCAACGAATCCAACGCGATGTTCACCCCGGTCGGCACCGACATCCGCTACGGCCTCGGCGCGGTCCGCAACGTCGGCGACGCGGTCGTCCAGGCCTGGACCAGCGCCCGGGCCGAGGTCGGCAAGGCCCGGGACTTCTTCGACTTCCTCGACAAGGCGCCGCTGCCGATCTGCAACAAGCGGGTCGTCGAATCCCTCATCAAAGCGGGGGCCTTTGACTCGATGGGGCACAGCCGCCGCGCCCTCATGGAGGTCTTCGAGGCCGCCATCGACTCGGTCATCACCGTGAAACGCAATGCCGAGAACGGCCAGGACGACCTGTTCGGCCTCGGCGGCGATTCCCCCGAGGTCGCGGTCGGGGAGCGGACGCTGCCCGAGGTGGAGGAATGGGACAAGCGGACCCGCCTGTCCTTCGAGCGCGAGATGTTGGGCCTGTACGTCTCGGACCACCCGCTCAACGGGCTGCAGCACGTGCTGGCCGCCGAGCGGGACGCCCCCATCGCGCGGATCATCGCCACCGACGGGGTCCGCGGATCGACCCGGATCTGCGGGCTGGTGACCGGCATCGTGCGCAAGGTCAACAAGAAGGGCGAGATCTGGGCCCGGATCAGCGTGGAAGACCTCGAAGCCAGCATCGAGGTGGTGCTGTTCCCGCGTCAGTACGACCAGGTCGCCACCCAACTCGTCACCGACATCGTCATCTCGATCAAGGGAAACGCGATCGAGTCCAACGACGCGGTGGAGCTGCGCGCCCAGGAGATCAAGATCCCCGAGATCAACGCCGATGGCCAGACCGGCCCCCTGGTGATCGTGCTGCCGATGGTGCGCTGCACCCCACCGACCGTGGAACGGATTCGTGGGCTGCTGGAGCAGTACCCGGGCGCCACCGAGGTGCGGCTGCGGGTCCAGAGCCCGCAGCAGTCGAAGCTGTTCCGGCTGGGTGCCGGGTTCCGGGTGGACGCCAACTCCCCGCTGGTCGCCGACCTCAAGGCGCTGCTCGGGCCCAGCTGCGTCGCGAACCAGTAGGCTGAGGCCGTGGCCGGATCGACGAACCAGAATCAGGCGAGCACCGCCGGAGGCGTGATCCGGCGCTGGCTGTGGTGGTACCTGCTGGTGACGGTGCTGCTCGGGGCCGCCGCGGGCCTGGTGTGGGAAAGCGTGGTCCGGCTGCCCCGGTTCGTCCTCACCTCCGACCTGCGCGCCGTGCCCTCCCCCGAGCGGGACCTCGCGGCCTGGTTCGCCATCGACGCCTGGTTCAGCATCCTGGGGCTCGCCGTCGGCGTGATCCTCGGGATATGGAGCTGGCTGTGGTTCCGGCGCGCCGGGTGGTTCGTCACGCTCGCCGCGACCGCCGGTGCCCTGATCGCCGCCGCCCTGTGCTGGCGGATCGGCACTTGGCTGGGTCCGGAGGCCTTCGAGGTGCACCTCACCCGGGCGCTGCCCGGCGACGAGATCGAGATTCCCTTCGAGCTGCGGTCCTGGCCCGCCGTGCTGCTGTGGCCGTTCGCGGCGATCACCCCCGTCATGCTGTTGTCGGCTTTCACTTCGGACGCCAGCGATACCAGCCCAGACGATGAGCCTAGAATGTCCGGGTGATCCGTACCCTAGACCTGACCGGACGCAGCGGCGGGTATCGCCGCGTGCTGCCCCGGGCCGATTTCAACGTGGAACGCGCCGTCGAGGTCGTGCGTCCCATCTGTGCGGCGGTGGCCGACGAGGGGCAGGCGGCGCTGCGCCGGTTCAGCGAGCGGTTCGACGGGGTCGTCCCGCCCAGTTTCCGCGTCCCAGCCGAGGAACTGGAGCGCTGCTGCGCCGCCCTGGACCCGGAACTGAGGGCCGCCTTCGAGCTGTCAGCCGAGCGCCGCCGCGCGGTGTGCGAGCAGCTCGAGACCGAGCCCGGCTGGCGCAGCACCGAGGTCGCCCCCGGGGCGCTGATCGGGCAGGCGATCGTCCCCGTCGAGCGGGTCGGGCTCTACGTGCCCGGTGGACTGGCGCCCCTGGCCAGCAGCGTCATCATGAACGTGGTGCCCGCCCAGGTGGCGGGCGTGTCGTCGATCGCGGTCGCCTCGCCGCCCCAGGCCGAGTTCGGCGGTTGGCCGCACCCGAACATCCTCGGCCTGTGCCACCTGCTTGGGGTGGGGGAGGTCTACGCGGTCGGCGGGGCCCAGGCCATCGCGATGTTCGCCCACGGCGTCGAGGGGGTGTGCGACCCGGTCGACCTGGTCACCGGCCCCGGCAACATCTACGTGGTCGCGGCGAAGCGGGCGCTCAAGGGGATCATCGGGATCGACTCCGAGGCTGGCCCGACCGAGATCGCGATCCTGGCCGACGAGAGCGCCAACCCGGCTTATGTCGCCGCCGACCTCATCAGCCAGGCCGAACACGACCCGGCCGCGGCCTCGGTGCTGGTCACCGACTCGGCACGGCTGGCCGGGCGGGTGGCCGAGGAGCTGGCCGCCCAGGTCCCGGCGATGCTGCACCGCGAACGCATCGAGACCTCGCTCGGGGGACCCCAGTCGGCCATCGTGCTGGTGCGCGACCTGGAGCAGGGCCTCGACGTGGTCAACGCCTACGCCGCCGAACACCTGGAGATCCACACCCGGGACGCGGCCAGCCTCGCGCGCCGCGTCCGCAACGCGGGGGCCATCTTCGTCGGCGATCACTCGCCGGTCTCGCTGGGCGACTACTCGGCCGGTTCGACGCACGTGCTGCCCACCGCGGGCTGCGCCTGCCATTCCTCCGGGCTGAATGTGCGCAGCTTCATGCGGGCGGTGCACGTGATCGACTACTCGGCCACCGCCTTGGCAAGCATCGGCGGCCTGGTCGAGTCCTTCGCGCTGGCCGAGAACCTGCCCGGGCACGCCAACGCCATCGCCGTGCGGACCCGCCGATGAGCGGCCTGGCTGACCTGCCGCTGCGTCCCGAACTGGTGGGGCAGGAGCCCTATGGCGCGCCGCAGCTCGACGTCGCCCACCAGCTGAACGTCAACGAGAACCCCTACCCGCCGAACGACGCGATCCGGGCCGAGATGGCCGAGGCGATCCTGAAGGTGGCCGCCCAGCTCAATCGCTACCCGGACCGGGAGGCCCGCGACCTGCGCCAGGCGCTCGCGGCCTACCTGGGCGCTGGGCTCGGCCCCGACAACATCTGGGTCGCCAACGGCTCCAACGAGATCATGATGCACCTGCTCGGCGCCTTCGGCGGTCCGGGGCGCACCATGCTCACCTTCGGCCAAACCTATTCGATGTATCCCGAGTACGCGCGCGACAGCCACACCGGCTACGTCGCGGTCAGCCGGGACCGCGACTACCGGATCACCCGCGACCTCGCGTTGGCCGCGATTGAGGCCCACCGCCCCGACGTGATCGTCGTCACCACGCCCAACAACCCGACCGGGACGCTGACGAGCCTCGACGTCATCGACGAGCTGTGCCGGGCCAGCGACGCCATCGTCGTGGTGGACGAGGCCTACCAGGAGTTCGCCGACGCCCCCTCGGCGATCGGGCTGCTGCCCACCCACCCCCGCCTGGTGGTGAGCCGCACCATGAGCAAGGCCTTCGCGCTGGCCGGCACCAGGGTCGGCTACCTCGCGGCCTCACCGGCGGTGGTGGACGCCTGCCGCATCGTCCGGCTGCCCTACCACCTGTCGGCGCAGACCCAGGCGCTCGCCCAGGTCGCGCTGGCCCACGCCCCCGAGATGCTGGCCAAGGTCGCGGCGCTGCGCGACGAGTGCCAGAGCCTTCAGTCTTGGCTGCGGGAACAGGGCTACGACGTCATCGCCTCGCAGGCCAACTTCTGCCTGTTCGGCACCTTCGACGACCGCCACGCGGTGTGGCGTCACCTGTTGGATCGCGGCGTGCTCGTTCGCGAGACCGGCCCGGCGGGTTACCTGCGAGTGTCGGCCGGGACACCGGATCAGATGGCGGCGTTCCGCGACGCCTTGAGTGAGTGGAAAGGGAACTGATATGCGCACGGCCACGATCGAACGCACGACGAGCGAGTCCAGCGTCACCGTCAGCCTCAACCTGGACGGGACCGGCCGCGCCACCATCAGCACGGGGGTCGGGTTCTACGACCACATGCTGACGGCCCTCGCGAAACACTCCCTCATCGACCTGGACGTCGCCACCACCGGCGACATTCACATCGACGGGCACCACAGTGTTGAGGACACGGCCATCGTCATCGGGCAGGCGCTGCGCCAGGCCCTCGGCGACAAGTCGGGGATTCGCCGCTTCGGGGATGCCCTGGTTCCCCTGGACGAGGCCCTCGCCCAATGCGTCGTGGACGTCGCCGGGCGGCCCTACGCCGTGTGCTCCGGCGAACCGGACGGCCAGGTCTACGCCCTGATCGGGGGCACCGGAGCGCCCTATGCCGGGTCGATGACCTATCACGTAATCGAGGCCCTGGCGCTGAATGCCGGGCTGTGCGTCCACCTGCGGCTGCTGGCCGGACGCGACCCCCACCACATCGTTGAGGCCCAGTTCAAGGCCTTGGCCCGGGCGCTCCGGCAGGCCGTGGAACGAGCACCAAGGGCAGTCTGTGACCAGAGTCGGGCTGCTCGACTACGGTTCCGGCAACCTGCATTCGGCGGCGCGGGCCCTCGCCGCGGCCGGGGCCGACGTGTGGCTCTCCGACCGCCGCGACGAGCTGTGGCGCCTGGATGCTCTCGTGGTGCCCGGGGTCGGGGCGTTCGCGGCGTGCATGGCCGGGCTGCGCTCCTGCGGGGGAGACGGTCTGGTGCTGGACTGGGCGGCCTCCGGGCGCCCGCTGCTCGGGATCTGCGTCGGCCACCAGATCCTGTTCGACGAGGGCCGCGAGCACGGGACCAGTACGGCCGGGCTCGGCATCCACCCCGGCGCGGTGGAGCGACTGGACGCGGTGCGCCTGCCACACATGGGGTGGAACGCCGTGGAGCCCGCACCGGGCAGCCGCCTGCTGCGCGGGCTCGCGGACCAGAGGTTCTACTTCGTGCACTCCTATGCCGCCACGGCCTCCGGGCCCGGGGTGAGCACCGCCAGGCACGAGCGGGCCAGCTTCGTGGCCGCGCTGGAGCGGGACAACGTGTCCTCGACGCAGTTCCACCCCGAGAAGTCCGGCCCGGCTGGGCTGCGCCTGTTGCGGAACTGGCTGGCACCGCGGTGACCGGGTCCGCCGAACCCTTGGCGTGGGTGCGGCCCGTGGTCCTGGACGCCTCACCCGCTCGTCTCGAACCTATGGCACCCGGGGATGCCGCAGGCCTGGCGGTGGCCGTCGTCGATGGCCAGCTGTGGCGGCTCAACGTCGCCTCCGCGCCCACCCCTGACCGGGTCTCCGCCTACATTGAAGAGGCGCTCGCCGATCGGTGCCGCCGCCCGTTCACCGTGTTCAGCGCGGGAAGGATCGTCGGCACCACCAGCTATTACAACATCCTGCCGCAGGTGGCGCGCCTAGAGATCGGCCACACCTGGTATGCCAGGAGCGTGCAGCGCACCGCGGTCAACACCGCCTGCAAGGTCGCGTTGCTCGACCACGCGTTCGGGCCGCTCGGTGCGCGGGTCGTCGGCTGGCGCACGGATCTCGCCAATACGGTCTCCCAGCGTGCCATCGAGCGGCTGGGCGCCCTGCGCGACGGCGTCATCCGCGGCGACCGGCTCAGGAAGGACGGCACGATCCGCGATACGGTGGTGTATTCCATGACCGCAGCCGAGTGGGCCATTCACCGGGCCCGCCTGGTGCAGTAGTCTCTGCTCCGTGACTGATCCCACCGCGTCCGAACGCTTGATTCTGTTACCCGCTGTCGACGTCCAGGGCGGCCAGGCCGTGCAGCTCGTCCAGGGGGTGGCAGGGTCGGAGAAGGTTTTCGGCGACCCGCTGTCCGCCGCGCTGCGCTGGCAGGGTTCGGGGGCCGAGTGGATTCACCTGGTAGACCTCGACGCGGCCTTCGGGCGCGGCAGCAACGCCGAATTGATCCACGAGATGATCGGCCGTCTCGACGTCAAGGTCGAGCTGTCCGGCGGCATCCGCGACGACGAATCCCTCCGCCGCGCGCTCGCCACCGGGGCCGAGCGGGTCAACATCGGCACCGCGGCGCTGGAGAACCCCGCCTGGTGCGAGCGGGTCATTGCCGAGTATGGGGAGCGGATCGCGATCGGGTTGGATGTGCGCGCCGAGCGGCTCGCGGCCCGCGGCTGGACCACCGAGGGCGGCCTGTGGACCGAGACCCTGGCCCGGCTGGACGCCGCCGGATGCCCGCGCTTCGTCGTCACCGACGTCAGCTCCGATGGCATGCTCACCGGCCCCAACCTAGAGCTGCTGGGCGCGGTGTGCGCCCGCACCAGCGCCAAGGTGGTCGCCTCCGGCGGCATCTCCAGCCTCAGCGATTTGCGGCAGCTGCAAGGGCTGGTCAGCCTCGGCATCGAGGGCGCGATCATCGGCACAGCGCTCTACCTGGGCAACTTCACCCTGGAGGACGCCCTCGTCGTCGCCTCCGGAAGGGAGCCCCATCATGGCTAGGCCAGCCGCCCCGGCGAGCCTGTTCGCCGCGGACCGTGGCGTCCACACCCCACCGCTGCTCACCGGGCGGCTGCGGGACCTGCTCGCGGGCCGCAAGATCGCCATGACGGGGGTCACGGGCTTCATCGGCGAGCAGCTGCTGTGGAAGGTCCTCACCGAACTGCCGGACACCACCACCGCCGTCCTGGTGCGCCCGAAGGGGTCGGTGACGGCAGACCAGCGCGTCGCGGCCCTGCTCCGCAAGCCCATCTTCGCCGAGCTGGTGCGCGCCGCCGGATCGGTGGACGACCTGATGCGCGAGCGTGTCGAGGTGATCTCCGGCGACCTACCCGCGGTGCCGACGCTGCCCCGCGACATCGACATCCTGGTGCACTGCGCCGGGGACGTGTCCTTCGACCCGCCGGTCGACGAGGCGTTCAAGACCAACGTCATCGGCACCAAGGCGCTGCTGGAACGCTTCCTCGAATCGGCCAGCGACGCCGACGGCAACCTGGAACGGATCCCGCACTACGTGCACATCAGCACCGCCTACACGGCCGGACGCAGGCGCGGGCCGATCCCGGAGGCCCCGCACGTCCACGAGGTGGACTACGTCGCCGAGACCGAGCGGGCGCTGGCGATGAAGGAATACGTCGAGAACGCCTCCCGCACCAGCGAGCAGCTCACCCGGCTGCGCCGCCAGGCCGAGCGGTTGCACCGCCCGGCCGGGTTCCTCACCACCAGCGAGGACACCGAGCGGCGCCGCCGCGAGTGGGTGAAACAGCAGCTGATTAGCGCTGGCACCGAACGCGCCCGTTCCCTCGGCTGGACCGACGGGTACACCTTCGCCAAGGCGATGGGGGAGCGGGTCGTCACCGACCTCGCGTCCCAGATCAAGGTGTCGGTCGTGCGCCCGGCCATCGTGGAATCCAGCCTCCGCCACCCCTACCCCGGGTGGATCGAGGGGTTCAAGATGGCCGACCCGATCATCCTGGCCTATGGCAAGGGACAGCTGCGGGAGTTCCCCGCCTCGCCCGATGCCGTCATCGACCTCGTCCCGTGCGACCACGTGGTCAACGCCATCGTCGCGGTCTGTGCCACCGAGCCGAAGGCCGGTGAGCCGGAGTTCTACCACTGCTCGTCCGGGGCGCGCAATCCGTTGACGTTCCGCGGTATCTACGAGCACATCCGGGAATATTTCCTGGCCCACCCATACGTCAGCGGTCGAGGAGCCGTGCCGCTGCCGGAGTGGCGCTTCCCCGGCGCCGAGCCCGTGGAGCGGGTCATGTGGGTGGCCGACAAGGCCCAGCAGATCGGCAGCCGGGTGCTGTCCTTCGCCCCCCGGGGAGCGAAGGTGCGCCGCTGGACGACCAGCCTGGACCGGGCGGCCCGGCAGTTGGCTTTCCTCCGCCGCTACCTGACGCTGTACGGGGAGTACCTGCAGTCGGAGCTCCACTTCGTGGACGACTGCACGCTGGCCTTGCACCGCTCCCTGCACCCCGACGACGTCGATTCCTTCGCTTTCGACACCGCGGCGGTGGACTGGAAGCACTACCTGCAAGGCGTCCACGTCCCGGCGATCGCCGACCCCCTGCGACGCCTGGAGGCGGCCAGGAAGAAACGCTCGGCCAGGGCCGCGACCTACCGGAAACTCCCGGCCTCCGCTCCCGGCACCGTGCTGGCCGCGTTCGACCTCGACGGCACCGTGATGGCGACCAACGTGGTCGAGACCTACCTGTGGACGCGGCTGCCGGAGCTGTCCCCATTCGGCAAGCTCGCCGAAGTCGCCAAGGTGGCCTCACAGCTGCCGCTGTACCTGGGAGCCGAGCGGCGCGACCGCGGGGTGTTCCTGCGTTCGCTGTACCGCCGCTACGCCGGTGCCGACCTGGCGGCTCTGGAAGCCTTCGTCGACGAGCGCATGGCCCCGTTCGTCCTCGACCGGATGTCGCCCGAGGCGACCCGGCGGGTGCGTGAGCACCGCGACGCCGGGCACACCACGATCCTGCTGACCGGAGCGATCCGCCCGCTCACCCGTCCGCTGCAGGGCCTGTTCGACGTCATCGTCGCCGCGGAACTGGCCACCGGCCCCGACGGCCGCTGCACCGGCTTCCTCACCGGTCCGCCGCTGGTCGGGGAGTCTCGTTCGGCCTGGCTCAGGCACTACGCGGCGCTGCACGACATCGACCTGTCCCGCTCCTACGCCTACGCCGACAGCCACGTGGACCTGCCGATGCTGCGGTCGGTCGGTTCCCCCGTCGCGGTCAGCCCCGACATCGGCCTGATGCGTGCGGCTCAGGAGTCCGGCTGGTCCATCGTCGACTGGCCCTCCATGTCCCCCCTGCCCCGTTGGAAGATGCCCTCGTAAGGAACCGATATGCCAAGGCCCGGATTCGTTCTCGACACCGATGACAAGACCCCGCCGATCCTGACGATCGGCGGCGACCGCCTGCGCGCCCAGCGTTTCGGGCTGGGGACCAAGATCGTCTATCCAGCGGAAGGCGAACCCTCCAGCGACCCGGCGCAGCTCATCAACGCCTCCTTCGACGCGCCGCTGACCGACGAGCCGCTGGTGCAGCGGCTGAGCGGATGCGGCCGCCTGACGATCGTGTTCGGCGACAATGCCTCCCCCCGGCCGCAGCCCCGCTTCGACGTGCGCCGGGACATCATCGAGAGGCTGCTGGAACACGCCGCGCGGGCCGGGATCGACGACGTCGCCCTGGTGTGTGCGACTGGTCTGGGCAGGCAGATGACCACCGGCGAGCTGGTCCGCCTGGTGGGGGAGCGGGTGGTGAGTTCCTTCCTGCCAGAGGGCCTGCTGCGCAGCCACGACGTGACCGACGCCGACGCCTTCGTGACGGTAGGGACCGTGGAGGGCCACGAGGTGCGGGTGAACCGGCGGGTCGCCGAGTCCGACCTGGTGGTGCAGGTGGTGGTCCGCTCTGGCGACCAGGTCGGGTCACTGCGGCAGCTGGTCTGCGGCGTCACCGACCTCGCCACCATCGACTTCGTGGCGGGGCTGGAGGGGTTGGCCAACCCCGAGAGGGCGGCGCGGGTGGCTTCGGCGATCAGCGACGCCATCCCGGTCATCACGGTCGAGGCGGTGCTGGGCGCTCCGGTCTACGACCCTCCGCTCAGCTTCATCAGCCGCCGGGAATGGGAGTGGCGGCTGGCCGACCAGCTCTCCTACGTCGGCGTCCGCCAGTTGCTCGCGCGGGCTCCCAAGCACACCGCGTCCCGGCTCTTCGGCAGCCTGCGCGCCGACTACGCGGTACTCGACGTGATCGTCGGCGACCCGCGCGAGACCAACGACCAGGCGCGCCAGGTCTGGCGGACCGGTAACGCCGCCCACCTGCCCGAGCCCGCGGACGTGGTCGTGACCTCGGTGTGGGGCATCGGGCAGGACGCGAGCGACGTGACCGGTTCCCCGCTGGCCGCCAGCCACCATGCCCTGGTCAGCACGGGCATGGTCGCCGCCCCCGACCCGCTGGTGCGCGAGGGCGGGGTCGTGGTGGCCTTCCACCCGCTGACCAACCGGTTCTCCAACCGGCACCAGAGCGCCGCGGCGGACTTCTTCGCCGAGGTGCTGCCCGAGACGCTGGACCCGGAGGAGGTGCGCTCGGGTTACCAGGACCGCTACGTCAACGACCCCTGGTACCTGCAGCTGTACCGCACCCAGCACGCCTTCCACCCGCTGGCGGTGTTCCACCAGTGGTATGCCTGCGCGCTGGCCGCCCGCCACGTCAGCGACGTGATCTGGGTCGGCGCGGACCGGC
>JAUMWV010000010.1 GCA_030529455.1 Propionibacteriaceae bacterium
CTTCATCGACAAGGTCGAGAAGAAGGACGAAACGACCGTGACCATCAAGCTGAAGCACCCCTTCTCCCTGGTTGCCGAACGGCTCACCGTCGTCAAGATCGTCCCCAAGGCTGCCGTCGAGAAGGACGCCAAGGCCTTCGACAAGAACCCCATCGGTTCCGGCCCCTACAAGATGACCGACAACGGCGCCGCGTCGCAGAAGGTCGTCTTCGAGGCCTTCCCCGGTTACACCGGCAAGCACCCGGCCCGCGCGAAGTCGATGGTGTGGCAGATCCTGCCCGAGGACGCCACCCGCACCAACGCGCTGCAGTCCGGCACCGTGCAGGCCATCGACGCGGTCCCGGCAGCCAACCTGGCCACGCTGTCGAGCAGCAAGAAGGTTGCCGCCCAGCAAGGCTTCGGCCTGCTGTTCGTGATGTTCAACTGCGGTTCGGAGCCGATGAACGACGTCCGTAACCGTCGTGCGGTCATGTACGCGCTGGACTACGAGAAGATCTGCAAGACCGGCATGAGCGACCTGGCCACGCCCGCGACCTGTTTCGTGCAGAAGGAACACCCCGCCTACAAGGAGGCCAGCACGGTCTACGCGGGCAAGATGGACGAGGCCAAGAAGCTGCTCGCCGAGACCGGGCTCAAGAAGGTCCGCCTGCTCGCGTCCAACCATGGCTGGTTCTCCAACGTGCGCCCCATGATCAAGCAGGCGCTGGAGGCCGCGGGCCTCGAAGTCGAGTACGAAGAGAAGAAGTCGTCCGACGTGTACGGCACCATCGACGGCAAGCCCGAGGCCTACGACATCGTCGTGGCCCCAGGCGACCCCTCCGTCTTCGGTGACGACGCCGACCTGCTGCTGCGCTGGTGGTACGGCGGCGACACCTGGACCGATTCCCGGATGCACTGGAAGGGCCAGGACAGCTACACCAAGGTGCAGGGGCTGCTGGACGAGGCGGGCAAGCTGACCGGTGACGACCAGAAGAAGAAGTGGCACGAGATCTTCGACGTGGTCGCCGCGGAGGTTCCGCTGTACCCGATCTTCCACCGCAAGTCCCCGACGGCGTGGGACGAGAAGTCGCTGGATGGTTTCAAGCCGATCATCGTCACCGGCCTGTCCTTCCTCGACGTGGCCTCGACCAAGAAGTAACCCCCCAGGGCGCGCAGGCCGGGCAAGGCACCCGCGGCAGCGGAGCTGCTGGAGCCCGGCCTGCGCCGGTCCCATGCCGGGCGATGCCTCCTCGACCCGATTCCCTCCGGTGGCCGTCACCGACTGACGGCCGGTTCGCCGGGAGCGGCGAATGCTGTTCCAAAGGAGTAACTTTCCGTGTCCAATCTGATCCGCCTGCTCGGTAGGCGACTCCTTGCGCTGCCGGTCATGGTGCTGGGCGTGACCCTCCTGGTGTTCATCATCATGGGTTTCTCCAGCGCCGACCCGGCGCGCCTCACCCTCGGCGAGAGCGCCAGCGCCGAAGCACTTGAGCAATGGCGGGCCGAGCGCGGCCTCGACGATCCGTTGTTCGTCCGGTTCGGCCGCTACCTCGCAGGGCTCGTGCAGGGCGACCTCGGGTCGTCCTTCCAGGGGGAGAGCATCAACTCGATGGTCTCCAACAACTTCCCCGTGACGCTGCAGCTCACCTTCATCGGCCTGACCGTCGCGGTCGTGCTGTCGCTGGTGCTGGGCGTGGTCGCCGCCCTCTACCGCGACCGCTGGCCCGACCAGGTCATCCGGGTCTTCTCGATCGCCTGCCTCGCCACCCCCTCCTTCTGGCTTGCGCTGCTGCTCATCCAGGCTTTCAGCAACATCCCCGGCGGCCTGGGCTGGTTCCCCGCGGTCGTCACCGACTGGGTCTGGTTCTCCGCCGACCCGGGTGCCTACGCGCGGCAGGTCGCGTTGCCCGCCTTCGCGCTAGGGGTCCCGGTCGCGGGTTCGCTCACCCGGGTCGTCCGCACCGCCATGGTGGAGGAACTCGACAAGGACTACGTGCGTACCGCCATCGGGGCGGGCATCCCGAAACCCGTCGTCATCGCCCGCAACGTGCTGCGCAACGCGCTCATCACCCCGCTGACCGTGCTCGGCCTGAGGATCGGCTACCTCATGGGTGGCGCCGTCGTCATTGAGATGATCTTCAACATCCAGGGCATGGGTCAGCTCATCTTCCAGGGCATCACGCGCAACGACGTGCCGATCGTCCAAGGCGTGACGATCACCGTCGCCGTGGCCTTCATCATCATCAACATGGTGGTCGACCTGCTCTACGTTCTGGTCAACCCCCGGATCAGGAGCATCTGATGCTGTCGGCCGAATCCCGCCGGAAACTCACCACCCCCGGGCTGCGCCTGCCCAGCCTCAGGGCGCTGCCGCTCGGCTCCAGGATTACCCTCGGTGTGCTCGCCGTCATGGTCCTGCTGGCGCTGTTCGCCCCGCTGATCGCGCGCTACTCGCCCCACGCGACGGGCCTCGTCCCGCCGGACCAGGTGGTCTACAACGAGATCGTCATTGAGGGCATCGGAACCCAGCGCGTGCCGGACAACTCCGTGCCGCCGAGCTCCACCTTCTGGTTCGGAACCGACGATTCCGGACGTGACGTGTTCTCTCGCATCGTCTACGGCGCCCGCGTGTCGCTAATCGTCGGCCTGACCGCGACGGGCCTGGCCCTGGCCTGCGCGGCGGTGCTGGGCTCCATCGCGGCGACCGCCCGCAAGTGGGTGTCCGAACTGCTCATGCGCGTCCTCGACATCATCATGAGCTTCCCCGGCATCGCGCTCGCCGCGGTGCTGGTGACCGCACTGTCGTCGCGGCTGCCGATCCTGCCGGTGGTCATCATCTCCATCGCCTTCCTCTACATCCCCCAGCTCACCCGGGTCGTGAGGGCCAACGTGCTGAGCCAGTTCGGGGAGGACTATGTCGCGGCGTCCAAGGTCATGGGGGCGGGCACGGCCTGGATTCTGCTCAAACACGTCGCCCGTAACTGTGTGGCCCCGATCATGGTGTTCGCCACGGTGCTCGTCGCGGACGCGATCGTGTTCGAGGCCTCGCTGTCGTTCATCGGCACCGGCATCACCAGTGTGAACACCCCCACCTGGGGCAACATGCTCAGCGAAGGCAAGGCGCTGCTGCTGTCGGGCCACTGGTGGACGACCTTCTTCCCCGGCCTGTTCATCCTCATCACCACGCTCAGCCTCAACGTGCTGAGCGAGGGGCTCACCGACGCGCTCGCGGCGCCGCGCGCCCGGGTCAAGGCCGACGTCGAGGCCGACGAGGCCAGGATGGCCGCCGCGGGTTCCGTCGCCGAAGCCATTGTGGCCGCCCACACCTCGCAGGCGGCCAGCCTGCAGTCGAGGCTCGCGGCGCTGCGCGAGGCCGAACTGGCTCGCGACGACCGGCTGGTGCTCGCCGACCCGGATGTCGAACCGCTCCTGGAGGTCCGCAATCTGTCGATTTCCTTCCCCGGCGCCCACGGCGACGTGCGGATCGTCGACAACATCTCGTTCACGGTCCGCCCGGGCGAGACCATGGGGCTGGTTGGGGAGTCCGGCTGTGGCAAGTCCATCACCGCGATGGCGATCATGGGGTTGTTGCCCGACACCGCGCGCTTCGAGGGCGAGATCCGCTACAAGGGCCGCAACGTGCTCGACCTCGACCCGAAGTCCCGCAACGCGCTGCGCGGGCATGAGATGAGCATGATCTACCAGGACGCGCTGAGCTCGCTCAACCCGTCCATGCTGATCCGGGCCCAGTTCAAACAACTCACCCGGCGGGGCGGCCAGCGCAGCGCCGAGGAACTCCTGGAACTGGTCGGCCTCGACCCGGTCCGCACCCTGAAGTCCTACCCGCACGAGCTTTCGGGCGGGCAGCGGCAGCGCGTCCTCATCGCGATGGCGCTCACCCGCAACCCCGGCCTGGTCATCGCCGACGAGCCGACCACGGCGCTGGACGTCACGGTGCAGGCCCAGGTGGTCGACCTGCTCAACGAGCTGCGGGAGAAGCTGGGGTTCGCGATGGTGTTCGTGAGCCACGACCTGGCGTTGGTCGCCAAGGTCGCCCACCGGATCACCGTCATGTACGCCGGGCAGGTCGTGGAGCAGGCCCCGACCAGGGAACTGCTCATCGACCCCACCCACGAATACACCCGCGGGTTGCTGGGCGCGGTGCTGTCCATCGAGTCGGGGGAGGGGCGCCTGCACCAGGTGCCCGGCGTCGTGCCCAGCCCGCGCGAGTTCGTCCCGGGCGACCGGTTCGCCCCACGCTCCTCGCACCCCGGCGTTGGCCTGGACGAGAAGCCGACGCTGCGTCCGGTGTCCGATGGTGCCGACCACGTCTATGCCAGTACGGACGCGCTGGTCGCGGCGCTGAACGAGGAGGGGAAACGATGACCACCCCAGTCATTGAGCTGCGGGACGTCCACGTGGTGCACAAGGCGCGCACCGGTGGGTTATTCCGCCCCGATCGGGTCCACGCCGTCAACGGGGTCAGCCTCAGCGTCCACAAGGGCGAGACGGTCGGCATCGTGGGGGAGTCGGGCTGCGGCAAATCCACCACCGCGAAGGTCATGGTGGGGTTGCAGCCCGTCACCTCCGGCGAGGTGCTGTACTTCGGCGAGCGCATGCACCTCAATGGCGCCGGACGTAAGAAGCTGGGCCGGGCGGTGTCGGTGGTGTTCCAGGACCCCGCGACGGCGCTGAACCCCCGCATGATCGTCCGGGACGCGCTCATGGACCCGTTCAAGGTGCACGGCATCGGGAACGCCGCCTCCCAGCTGAAACGGGTCAAGGAACTGCTGGACCTGGTTGGCCTGCCCCAGTCGGCCCTCGACGTGTTGCCCCGCCAGATTTCGGGCGGCCAGCGGCAGCGCGTCGCCATCGCCCGGGCGCTGGCTCTCGAACCGGACGTGATCATCGCCGACGAGCCGACCTCTGCCCTGGACGTCTCGGTGCGCGCCCAAGTGCTCAACCTGCTCACTGACCTCAAGGACCAGCTCGGGCTGGGCCTGGTATTCATCAGCCACGACATCAACACGGTCCGCTACGTGTCCGACCGGATCGCCGTGATGAATGCGGGGCAGATCGTCGAGCTGAACGAGACCCGGGAGATCTTCGGCAACCCCGCCGACCCCTACACCCGGATGCTGCTGTCCGCCGTGCCCTCACTGCTCTAGACCCAATCTCACGACAACACAAGGAAACTCATGGAATTCGAAGGGATCTATCCCCCTCTCGTCACGCCGCTGACCGCTGACCGCCAGGTTGATATCGAGTCGCTGAAGCGCGTCGTCGACAACCTGATCGACGGTGGCATGGACGGCCTGTTCGTCCTCGGCTCCACGGCCGAGATGGCTTATTTCACCGATGCCCAGCGGCAGGCCATCGTGGAGTGCGTCGTCGAGCACAACGCCGGGCGGCTACCGGTGCTGGTCGGCTGCATGGACTTGACGCAGGCACGGGTCATCGAGCAGGCGAAGGCGATGAGCGCCTACGCGATCGATGGCATCGTCGTCACCGCGCCGTTCTACGCGCTCAACTCGCCGAGCGAGATCGCCGACCACTTCCGCCTGGTCAAGGCGGCGGTCGGCGACCTGCCGGTGTTCGCCTATGACATTCCGGTGCGCATCGGCGGGGTCAAGCTGTCTCCCGAACTGCTGGTCCAACTGGGCCGCGAGGGTGTGATCCGGGGGGTGAAGGATTCCTCGGGTAACGACGTGGCCTTCCGCAGACTGGTCATGCTGAACGCGGACGCGGGCCACCCGCTGGCGTGTTTCACCGGTCACGAGTGCGTCAACGACGGCATGCTGCTGCTCGGTGCCGACGGCCAGGTGCCGGGCTACGCCAACGTTGACCCCCACCGCTACACCGCGATGACCAGGGCGGCGAAAGCCGGAGACTGGGCCGAGGCGCGCCGGATTCAGGACGAGATTTGCCGCGGATTCGAGATCGTCTACGTCGCCCAGGGCCGTGGCGGCGACAACGGCGGGGTCGGTGCGTTCAAGGTCGCCATGCAGCAACTGGGCATCATCGAGTGCGCCGTGCAGTCGGCCCCAATGCCGGAGTTCACGCCAGAGGAACAGGCGGCGATCCGCGAGATCCTCCTTGGCGTCGGCCTGCTGGAGGCGTGATGCTGGACGCGCTGAAGGGGCGGCTGATCGCGTCCTGCCAGGCCTATCCGGGGGAACCGATGCGTGACCCGGACACTATGCGCCGGGTGGCGCAATCCTGCGTGATCGGTGGAGCGGCGGCGATCCGGGCCCAGGGCCTGGCCGACGTGCAGCTCATCAAGGCCGCGGTCGAGGTTCCGGTCATTGGGCTGTGGAAGGACGGCAAGGAAGGGGTGTTCATCACCCCAACGTTGGAGCACGCGGTGGCGGTCGCGGCGGTCGGCGCCGACATCGTGGCGATCGACGCGACCCTGCGTCCCCGGCCCGATGGGTTGACCTTCACCGAGACCGTCCGCCGCTTCCGGGAGAGGTGCCCGGGCGTGCTGGTCATGGCCGACTGCGACGGCGTGGAATCGGCGAAGGTGGCTCAGGGGGTGGGGGTTGACCTCCTCGGCACCACCCTGGCCGGGTACACCGACGTCCGGCCCAAGACGACCGGGCCCGACCTGGACCTGCTCACCGAGATCGCCGGGTTCGCCGAGGTCCCGCTGATCGCCGAGGGACGCATCCACACCCCCCAGCAGGCCCGCCAGGCGCTGGACGCGGGCGCCGACGCAGTCGTCGTCGGCACCGCTATCACGCACCCGGCGACCATCACCGGGTGGTTCGTGGACGCCCTGGCCTGAGCCGCGTCACGGTGGCTGGGGGCCGCCCAGGGCGGGCCGATCAGGAACTCAGCGGGGGAAGGCGCCAGGTGCTCGTCGGCGAGGGTTTGATCAGTCCCTCGACGGGGATGCTGCTTTCGCCGGTGACGAGGCTGAGCGGGGTTTCCCTTTCTGCGATCGGGAAGATCTGCCAGAAGGGGACGGCGTCGATGGGGCCGAAGCGCAGGCTGTCGCTGGCCTCCTGGCCGGTTCCGAACGGCCGGGACAGGCCGCTGACCTCCACCCACCGGAGTATGTCCTTCGCGGGCACCGGTCTGGCCGGGGAGGCCGTCCGGGGCGTCTCCGGGGGGATGTAAGACGAGCCAGGAGAAGCGTTGCGCATCCACCCAGCCGTGTTCCGAACACGACACGGCGCCGCTGAGTACCATCCAGTGGGAGAAGCTGCCCCGCGGGTCCTGTCCGATCGTGTCGGTGTGCTCCCCGTCACGGATGGTGGTGACCTTGGTGAGCAACTCACTGACGGTGAAGGTGCACCCATTGGCCGACAGCCTCAGGATCGGACTTTTCGAGTTCGTGGCGGTGACCGAGGGGGTATCCCAGGAGAGCACGACACGAGTGATGGGGACAGCATGGCAGGCAGGAACAGGGCGCAGACCAGGAGTCTCATTGCTGCGCCTCATCGATGCCTGCTTCGATCGCGGTCCCGTAGGGCTTTAGCGCCGTCTCCAGGTAGGTGTCGCGCCGGAACTTTTCAAAGTCCCGGTAAGCCTTGGCGGAGTACTTTGGGCTGCCCGGGTCGATCTGGGCGGTGTTGATGGTCCCATTCTGGTTGACGAAGGAATCGGTGGGAAACTCGCCGTATTCCTTCTGGAGGAAGGCGATGGGCGTGTCCTCGGTCGGCCATTTGCCAGTGGCCATGACGACATTGGCCGTCTGCTGCAGGTATAACAGTTTCATTAGATGTCGCAGCTCCTTGTGGTCGGCCTTGGTGGCGTCGACCGGTTCCTGGACGAGCTCGGTTGCCCATTCGTCGATCATCGCACCGGCGGTATGCTTCCAGGTTTGGTCGGCGACGAACCCTAACCCCGCCCCCGGTAGCCCCCCAATGGCTCCGCCCAACAGCGTTCCCACTGGAAGCTCGCCCGCCCCGGCCTTGGCGACGGCGCTGACGAAACCCCGAACGTGATCCTTCTGCGCCTCGTCGGTCAGGGCGGTCTCGGAGGCGTTGATGACCCTGAAGACGAACTCGGCGTTCCGGCCAATGGCGGTCGCGGTATTCCCCACGGTCTGGTCGCTCAGCAGATCGGCCGCAAGCTTGTGGCGGTGGTAGGCCAGCGCGGTGGCCATCACTCTCTCCAGCGCGGGGGGATTGTTGGGGTCGTGGCCTTCGGCGCCGTGGTAGCTGAGCTGTTCGGGCCGGTCGCGGGCGATCTCGCCGTAGAGTGCATCCAGCTTCTTGACCTGCTCTAGGGTGAAGCCGACCTGGTAACCGGCGATCTCCCCTTTCTGGGAGAGCTCACTGATGCCGCGGCTGGGGAGCGCCGTGAGCTCGAACGATGTGGTAACGAAGGCATCGATGTGTGAGGTCATGAGATTGGCTAGCGGGACGCGAGCAGCCTCGAAGACGTTGCCGGGAAGCTCCAGCGTCATCCCCGATAGCCCGAGGTATGTGCCCCGGTCGAGAGTCTCGATCACCGCGCTGAAGTAGCGCGACGCCAGCTCGACGTCGACGTGGTCAGTCGGAGACCGCTTCGACCCGTACTGCTCCACCATGCGGGCGATCAGGCCCTGGTCGGTGTGGAGGTAGGGGTTGGCATCCCGCGCGCCGACGAGATAGTCGAGGGCTTGCGTGGTGGCCGTGCCGCCGTCGGAGGTGTGGTAGCTGAACTCGTTGAGCAGGAAGGTTTGGGCGGAGGTTTCCCGCACCTGCGCCGAGCGCAGGACGTGGTACATCGGGTCCGCGCCGAAGGCGAGTTCGCCGCCGCTAGGGTCGTCGGACCACACCGAGGGCATGCTGACTAACCCGACGAAATGCTGGCCGAGCGGAGGAAACAGCGAGTTGATCGCGGCGTCGTATTCGAGTAGGGCCGTGCCGACGACGTCGAAATATGCATCCCCGGGGTTGCGCCCGCCTGCCGCCGCGCGGCCCAGGAGCTGGGCCTGCGCCCAGAAGCCGTCGGAGTGCCCGCCGCTCCGGTCGTCGGCGCCGAGGGTCTGCGGGATCGGCATGTCCTGGGGGCCGCGCCGGATCAGCTCGGCGAACCACGCGCTCCGCTGACGCTCGGCCCGGGCTCGGGTGTGTTCGCCGAGCAGCGTCAGCGCACCCGGGTCTCCGCCTTTGGCGACGAAGGCACCGGCCAGGATGCCCATCGCGGCGGTGACCCCGTCGGGGTAGTCCCCACCGCCATCGAGATAGCTGATACTTCCGTCGATGTAGAGGCTATTGACGAGTCGGTGGAATCCCGTCGCGCCGAGCTTGTCGGCCAGCGCGAGCTCGAAATAGCTGCGCTCAATAGCAGACAGGCCCCCGTAGTCCGAGATGAACTCGGCGAGCGCATCCTGGTCGCCCCCGGCGTACCGGTCGAGCAGCTGGGATGCGGCGCTGGCCTGGTCCTTCGCGTGCTGGTCATATTCCACGTCTCGGGATAGCGGCATGTTCCTGGTCAGGTGCAGCGCGATATCGTGCGGGTTGCCGCGGCTGCCGGTCGGGACGAAGGCGGACAGCGCGGCCAGGATGGACGTCGCGGCCTCCGCGGCCGCCCCGTCAGCCAGTTCGGCTGCGTGTTGCCAGTTGGACATGGCTTTGTGCTGGTCGTTATCACGCTGTTGCTCGGCCTTCGCGGTGAGCGCGTTCACCTCCGCTGGCGTCAACGCCATATCGATAGCGTCCTGGAGGATCGCGCGGATCTTGCGCCCGCAGATGGCCTCTGCCTCGTCCCAGTCGGCCTGGGCGAGGGCGATGGTCCGTTTCGAATCGGCGAGTTGCTGGTGGACGGAGCCGAGCGCCTTGTGGGCTGCGGCGTAGACGGCGCTAGCCTCCGTGACATGGTTCTGCAGCTCGGTGGCCTCGGCGGTGCGTGCGGGGCCCGTGGCCTTACCCCAGGTCTGTACGGTGTCGAAGGCGCCGAGGCCCTGGGAGACGAGCAGGGTGCTGCTGGCCTTCTCTGAGACCTGCAAGAAATCCTGGGCGAGCATGAGCAGGGCGGACGGTTTGCCGCTCAGCTGGGGAAGGACGTCTTTACCGGAAGCCATGTGATTCCCCTAGTTGATCTTTGGGGCCTGGGGGCCGAGGAGCCGGAAGAAGCGCGCGTTGAGTGCGTCAACCGCGTCGTAGTTGTCGCCCACCGCGGTGTCGTTGGAGCCCAGGATCACGAAGGACTCGTAGAGCTCGTTGAGGCCAGCCTGCATGGTGGAGCTGAGTTCGTCGACCGCCTGTTGCAACGATGCGAAACCTTCTACCGCCGTGCCGACCCCGGTGCCGATCCCGTATGTGGAGAGCGCGCAGGCCGTGCCGGTCAGGTCACGGCAGTGCTGCATCACGTCGGCGTCCTGCCAGTCACTGCGTACCTGGATTCCGAGCGCGTCGTGATCGATCTCAATCATGAGGCCTCCATATCTGGTGCTGCTTGAGCGAGATTCTCGCAGGGTTCAGGGCCAGCATTGTGGGGCCTGTGGATAACGTGGGGCTCCCGGCCGCCGAAGCAGCCGGGAGCCCCCATGAACGTCGCTGGTTCAGCCGATCAGCGAGCGCACCGCCTTCCCCGAGGGATTGGTCAGCGTGACCTCTCCGTAGCGGACGGTGGGCACCGTCTCGTTACCGCCGTTGGCTGCCCGGACAATGTCGCGGGCCTCCTCGTCCTCCCAGATGTTGCGCCAGTGAGCCTGGACGCCCCGCAGCTTCAGGTCCGCGCGCAGCATGACGCAGAACGGGCAGCCGGGCCGCCAGAACATCTCCAGCGGATGCACTTTGCCCGCCATCATCGGGCGTAGGTGAGCTTGCCAGCCCACATCGTCGCCATCACCGGGTCGGGCAGGTCGCGGCCGTGGTAGGGATTGTTCCGGGACAGGGACGCCGAAGCCTCCCGGTCCACCACGGAGCGCCGCTGCGGGTCGACGAGCACCAGGTTCGCCGGTTCGCCCACCGCCAGCGGACGCCCCTGAGACGACAAACGGGCGATCCGGGCGGGGGCGATGCTCATCCGCTCGGCGACCTGCTCCCAGGTCAGGCGTCCCGGCTTGACCATGGTTTCGATGACCACGCCGAGGGCCTGCTCCAGCCCGATCATGCCCGGTGCCGCCACGTCGAAGGAGTGATCCTTGTCTTGGGGCGCGTGCGGGGCGTGATCGGTGCCGACCGTGTCGATGGTGCCGTCGGCCAGCGCCTCGCGCAGCGCCTCAATGTGCTCCGAGGAACGTAGCGGCGGGTTGACCTTGTAGGTGGTGTCGTAGCCGCTCAGCTCCTCCACCCCCAGCAGCAGATGATGCGGGGTGACTTCGGCAGTGATGTTGATCCCGCGCTTCTTCGCCCAGCGCACCACCTCGACGCCCTCGGCGCTGGTGATGTGGCACACGTGCAGCCGGGAGCCGGTCAGCTCGGCCAGCTGCGCGTCGCGGGCGATGATGACCGATTCGGCCACCGGCGGCCACCCGGGCAGCCCGAGGCGGCCGCTCAGCTCGCCCTCGTGGCAGCACGCCTTCGGCCCGGCCAGGCCCGGGTCTTGAGAGTGCTGAGCCAAGACCCCGTCGAACGGTTTGATCCACTCGAAGGCCCGCCGCATCAGCATCGAATCCATGACGCAGCGCCCGTCGTCGGAGAACAGCCGCGTCCCGGCCCGCGACTTGGCCATCAGGCCGAGCTCGGCCAGCTCGGCACCCTGGAGGCCCTTGGTGATCGCGCCCACCGGCACCACCTGGCAGTTGCCCGCCTCGACTCCGAGGTCGTAGACGTGCATGGCCCGCTCGGCGGTGTCGGTCACCGGGTCGGTGTTGGCCATCGCGAACACCGCGGTGAACCCGCCCCTCGCCGCGGCCAGCGTGCCGGTGGCGACGGTTTCGGCGTCCTCCCGGCCGGGCTCGCGCAGGTGGGTGTGCAGGTCGACCAGGCCGGGCAGGACGAGCAGCCCGTCGGCGTCGATCACCCGGGCGTTGTCCGGCCGGGCATCGACGAACACGCCGTCAGCGATGTAGTAGTCACGGGCCTGGCCGGAGGCATCCCGGGCGCCCTTGATGACGTAATTCATGATTGCTCCGATCCACCGAGGATTTTGTACAACACGGCCATGCGGACGGCCACACCGGCCGACACCTGGTCCAAGATGAGCGAATTGGCGGCGTCCGCCGCGGCGCTGGAGATCTCCAGGCCCCGGTTCATCGGGCCCGGGTGGCAGATCGCCGCGCTCGGCTTCAGCCCGGCGAGCCGTTTCGGGGTCAGGCAGTAGCCGTCGATGTACTCGCGCTCGTTGGGGAAGAACCCGCCCTGCATCCGCTCCCGCTGGACCCGCAGCATCATGGCGATGTCGGTGCCCTCCAGCGCTGCGTCGAAGTCCGTGGTCACCTCGACCCCCCAGGACTCCACCCCGGGCGGCAGCAGCGTCGGCGGGGCGCACAGCGTGACGGACGCGCCGAGCTTGGCTAGCAGCAGCACGTTGCTGCGCACCACCCGGGAATGCAAAAGGTCACCTGTAATGGTGACCCTTTTGTTTGACCAATCCTCGTCGCCGAGGCTGCGGAAATGGCGGCGCATCGCGAAAGCGTCCAGCAACGCTTGGGTGGGGTGCTCGTGCTGGCCGTCACCGGCGTTGATGACCGATGCCCGCACCCAGCTGGCGGCTTGGGCGACGGCGCCGGAACCGGAATGGCGGATGATGAACGCATCCACGCTCATGGCGTCCAGGGTCAGGAGCGTGTCGCGCATCGACTCGCCCTTGCTGAGGCTGGAGCCTTTCGCGCTCACGTTGAGGCTATCGGCGCTCATCCACTTGGCGGCCAGCTCAAACGACCCGCGGGTGCGGGTCGAATCCTCGAAAAAGAGGTTGATGATGGTGCGTCCGCGCAGGGCGGGCAGCTTCTTGATCGGCCGCGACTGGACGTCGTGCATCTCCTCGGCGAGGTCAAGGATGCTGATGGCGTCGTCGCGGGTGAGGTCGTTGATACTGAGCAGGTGCTTCATGCCAGGCATCCTTCGATGATGACTTCGTCGGCCCCGTCGATCTCGTGCAGGTGCACCCGCACTCGTTCGGAGGCGTTGGTGGGAACGGTCTTGCCGACGTACTTCGCGGCGATCGGCAGCTCACGGTGTCCGCGATCAACCAGGACCGCTAGCTGCACGCTCGCGGGGCGGCCGAAATCTTTCAGCGCATCGAGGGCGGCGGCGATGGTACGGCCGGAGAACAACACGTCGTCGACGAGGACGATGTGCTTCCCGGTGATCTCACCGGGAATATGGGTTGGGTGTGGGTAACGGGTCGGATTGGAACGCAGGTCGTCGCGATACATGGTGATATCGAGGTCGCCAACGGCCACCTCGACCCCCTCGATCTCGCCGAGCAGCGACGCGATCCGGCGTCCGAGCGGACTTCCTCCGGATGGGATGCCGAGGACCATGACCCCGGCGGCGCCGTGATTGGCTTCGATGATTTCGTGGGCCATGCGACGGATCGAACGAGCGATCTCATCCGCGTCCATGATGGTTCTGGTCGGAAGATTCATTTAGCTCCTCGCGCAGGCGTCTCGGATGAGGGTAGCGCATCCCGGCGAGAACATCGCAACGGGTCTGCGGAGCGGGCCAATCCGACCGTAAGGAGCCGGTAATACTCTCGTACTGGAAGATTCGGGCCGGATCGGGTTTGCTGTCAGGCATGAAGCGAATTGTGAGTATTTCCCTCGCTGCCGCCGCGGCCGCCGTCGCGCTGTCGGCTTGCGGCGCACCGTCCATGACCGATAGCAAGACCGCCCCGCCCATGCCGTCCGCCGCTTCGTCCGCGATGCCCCGGACCGAGGCGGAGAAACCCGCCGCGGCCACCGACGGGGCCTACCTCGACTACGACAGCTACCAGGCGAAGAAGGCCGACTACGCCAGCCACAAGGTGGTCTACTTCTTCTCGGCGACCTGGTGCCACGAATGCCAAGACACCGACAAGGCCCTCATGGCCGCTGGGGGCGTGCCCGCCGGGCTCGCGGTCGTCAAGGTCGACTACGACTCCAAGACCGACCTGCGGAAGACCTACGGCGTCACCCAGCAGCACACCTTCGTCCAGGTCGACGAGCGGGGCAACGAGATCACCCGCTGGAGCGGCAGCAAGACCGGCGCGGACATCAAGGCCAAGACCAAGTGATCGCGCTCGCCGGGGCGCTCATCGCCGGGGTCCTCACGACTCTGGCCCCCTGTGTGCTGCCCCTCTTGCCCATCATCGTCGGTGGATCGATCGCCTCGGACGCGCGGCTGACCGGGGCCCGGCGGGCCTTCGTGGTCGCGCTCGGGCTCGGCCTGTCGGTCGTGGTGTTCACGCTGCTGCTGAAGGCCAGCACGGTGCTGATCGACGTCCCGGTGGAGGTCTGGCGCTGGCTGAGCGGCGGGCTGCTGATCGGGCTCGGCCTGGTCAGCCTGTTCCCCGGGGCGTGGGAGGCGGTCTCCCGCACGCTGCGCCTGCAGTCGCGCACCTCATCGGCGCTGGCCTCGGCTCGCCAGGGCACCGGCATCGGCGGCGCGCTGCTGACCGGGGCCGTGCTGGGCCCGGTGTTTTCTTCCTGTTCCCCGCTGTATGGCTACGTCGTCGTGACCGCGCTCCCGGCACGTCCGGCCTGGGGGATGACGCTGCTCCTGGCCTACGTCGTCGGGCTGTGTGGGACGCTGCTCGGCGTCGCCTTGCTCGGCCAGAAGGCGATCGCGAAGCTCGGCTGGGCCGCTGATTCGCACAGCTGGCTGCGCCGCGGGCTGGGCGCACTGTTCGTGCTGGTCGGTGTCTTCATCGTCACCGGCTGGGACCATGCCCTGCAGGCCTGGATCATCCAAAACTCACCCGTCGCGCCGTGGGCGCTCGACGCGCTCTTCGTCCCGGCCTGACAGGCTGAGGGTGAACTGGCAGCCGGTGCCGGTGTTGTGGACGCTGACCGAGCCGCCGAACAATTCCGCCACGGCCATCACGATGGCCAGACCGAGCCCGGCCCCGCCACCGCTAGAGGTGGCGGGGCCGCGGCTCTGCGTGCCGCGCCACCCCGCCTCGAACACGTACGGCAGGTCGTCCTCGGCTATCCCGCCGCACCCGTCGGCGACCGCGATCAGCACCCGGCCGCCCTCCCCGGCCGCGGTCACCGTGACCCGGCCGCCGCTGGGGGTGTGGGTGATCGCGTTGGCGACCAGGTTCCACAGGGCCCGGGACAGCAACGCCACGTCTCCCTCCGTGACCAGCCCGGGCTGGGCCGAACCGGTCACCTCCACCCCGGAGGTGGCCGCCGACACCGCCGCGGTGGCCAGGGTGTCGCTCACCAGGTCGGAAATGTCGATCCGGGCGGAGGGGGAGCTGAGCCCGGCGTGGGCGCTGCTGAGCGACAGCAGGTCGTCCACCATCGCCGCGGTGCGTCCGGCCTCGGCGTGAATCCGCTCCAGGTAGGCGTCCGGGTCTGGGGCCATCCCGTCTTGGAGGGCCTCGGTCATGGCCCGGATTCCGGCCAGGGGAGTCCGCAGGTCGTGTGAGATCCAAGTGATCATCTCCTTGCGGGACGCATCCAGCCTGGCCTGCTGGGCGCGGTCGGCCTCCTCGGCCGCCCACCGGTGCTCGCGCCGCCAGCTGTGCAGGGCCGTGCCGCAGCCCGCGATCAGGGCGACCGGGACGCTGGCCAGCAGCACCCAGGTGAGGGCGGCGGTCGAGGTGGGCTCGATCGACATGGTCCGGACCCCGGTGACGACGCCCGCCGCCACGCACCCGACCGCGACCGCCGGTCCGAGCGCGGTGGCGATCAGCACCGAACGCCGAGCCACGGCCACGGTCAGCCCGCCGAGGACCAGCCCGGCGAGCACGGTCACCACGACCGCCCAGCCGATGGGGCCCAGCGCCCCGGTCACGAGGCGTCCCAGCGGTAGCCCCGGCCCCAGACGGTGACGAGGCGGCGGGGCGCCGACGGGTCGTCCTCGATCTTCTCCCGCAGCCGCCGGACGTGGACGGTCACCGTGGTCTGGTCGCCGAACTCCCAGCCCCACACCTCGCGCATGAGCTCCTCCCGGGTGAACGCGACGCCTGGGTGGCAGACGAAATGGTGCAACAGGTCGAACTCCCGGGAGGCCAGCCCGATCGGCTGTCCCCGCAGCCTCACCGAGCGCGACGTGACGCTGAGCTCCAGGTCGGCGTCGGCGATGACGTCCGCGGTGACCGGGGCCTGGGTGCGCCGTAGGACCGACCGCACCCGCAGCACCAGCTCACGGGGAGAGAAGGGTTTGGCGATGTAATCGTCGGCGCCGATCTCGAGGCCCAGGATGCGGTCCGGTTCCTCCCCGCGGGCGGTCAGCATCACCACGGGCGTGGAACCGTGGTCCTGGCGCAGCCGCCGGAAGACCTCCAGCCCGTCGAGCCGGGGTAGGCTCAGGTCCAGCACCACCAGATCGGGACGGTGCTGCTGCGCGCTGGCGAGCGCATCCAGGCCGTCCACAGCCTCGTATACCTCGAAATCGGCGGCACGCAGATAGCTGACGACCACCTCCCGGACGGTCGGATCATCGTCGACGACAAGGATGCGCGGCATGCCCGTGAGCCTATGCGGCACACGCCCAGACAGCCAGAGCCGCCGGCTTACGGTTTGCTTACGAGTCGGCGCTGGCCTCGGGGGAACGCTTGCCTGCGAAGTACTTCGGGCCGAGCACGATCGCGGTGATGATGACAGCGGTGGCGATCGGGCCGATCACGGTGAGCAGCAGCATGTCCAGCGCTGACTGCTCGGGCGCGGTCGGCCAGCCCGGCAGCGTCTCCAACAAGATCATGCGCGTAGCCTAGCGAAGATCAGGCCTCCTCACCCGCGGCCTGGCAGGCCAATGCCCGTTCGGCCTCGTCGATCCGTTCCCGGACCCCGCGGACGACCTGCTCGTTGCGTTCGGCGGCACC
This sequence comes from Propionibacteriaceae bacterium, assembly GCA_030529455.1. Lineage (GTDB taxonomy): Bacteria > Actinomycetota > Actinomycetes > Propionibacteriales > Propionibacteriaceae > JAUMWV01. The sequence continues at coordinate 16,837 of JAUMWV010000010.1, forward strand.
CAGCCACTCCCGCAGCTGGTCGAGAAAACCGCGGTCGGCGAGCGGCGTGGGGAACAGCAGCCGCAACACGGCCTCCCGCGCCGCGGTGCTCCGGCCCGCCCACACCCCAGACTTGTCCGACATGGCGGTGAGGACATCGAGATAGCGCCCGGTGTAGCTGGAGAGCAACTCGTCTTGGCCGTACTGGAAGAAGTTGCCGCAGATCTGCCGGTGGGTCTCGTTCGGGACGCTAGCGTCTTCGGTCGCGAGCCGCCAGGCGTCGGCCTTGGCGTCGGCGTCGGCGAGGGCGCTGATGACACCGGCCGCTTTCTCCGCCCCCGAACTGGTCTTGTCGCGCTCGGCCTCGGCAGCGATGTCGGCCTCCCCGATCACGCCGAGCCGGGCGAGCGCGTTCAGCAGCTTCCAGCGCAGGTCGGCGTCGACGACCAGGCCGTTGGGCACCTCCTCGCCCCGCAGCCAGGCGTGCGCGAGTTCCGCCCCCGCCTCGGTGAAGACCGCGTTGAGCAGGGTCGTCGCATACGACAGCTGGGAATCTGACCCGGGGACCGCCCCGTCCAGGAGCCGGGCCAGGCCCGACACGAGCTCGCCGCGCACCTCGGCCCGTTTCGCCGGGGCGGTGTAATCCGTCGCCGCGGTCAGGGCCTGGCGCAGCACCGCCGACACGGCCGTGGCGTCGCTCTCGGACGCGACCGCTCCGGTGACCAGGCGCACGTAATCCCTGGCGGCCAGCTCGGCGTCGCGGGTCATGTCCCACGTGGTGGCCCACACCATGGCCCGGGCCAGCGGGTCGGTGAGCTTGCCGAGGTGGTCGATCGCCGTCTGCAGCGAGACCGGGTCGAGGCGGACCTTGGCGTAGGTGAGGTCCCCGTCGTTGAGCAGCACGAGGTCGCCCCGGTGCTGGCCGACCAGCGCGGCGATCGGGGTCCGCTCCCCGGCGGCGTCCACGTCGATCCGGTGCACCCGGCGCAACACCCCATCGGCCAGGGCATAGATGCCGATACCCAGCCGGTGCGTGCGCAGCGTCGGCCAGTCGGGGTGGGCGCTTTGGACCAGGTCGAAGCGGGTGAACCGGCCCTCGTCGTCCACATCGAAATCGGCGTGGAAGGTGTTGACCCCGCTGGTCTCGAGCCACTGTCCGCTGAACCAGCTCAGGTCGCGTCCGGAGGCGACCTGGAGGTGGTGCAGCAGGTCGGCCAGCTCGGTGTTGCCGTAGGCGTATTCGGCGAAGTAGCTGCGCACACCGGCCAGGAAGTTCTCTTCGCCGACGAAGCTCACCAGCAGCTTCAGCACCGAGGCGCCCTTGGCGTAGGTGATGCCGTCGAAGTTCTGCTCGACCGCCTCCAGGTCCACCATGTCGGCCGCGATCGGGTGTGTGGTCGCCATCTGGTCCTGCCGGTAGGCCCAGGTCTTGCGCTCGTTGGCGAAGGACACCCACGGATCGACCCGCTCCGGGTCGGTCTTGGCGATCTCGGCCTGGCAGTAGTGGGACGCCCACTCCGCGAAGGACTCGTTCAGCCACAGGTCGTCCCACCACCGCATGGTGACGAGGTTGCCGAACCACATGTGGGCGAGTTCGTGCAAGATGGTGTTGTCGCGGGCCTCGTACTCCCGCTGGGTCACGCGGGAGCGGAACAGGTACTCGTCGCGGAAGGTCACGCAACCGGCGTTCTCCATCGCGCCGAAGTTGAACTCGGGCACGAACACCTGGTCGTAGCTGCCGAACGGGTACGGGTAGCCGAACTTCTCCTCGAAGACCGCGAAACCCTTGCGGGTGGTGTCCAGGATGCGTTCGGCGTCCATGAACTCGGCCATGGACGCGCGGCAGGCCACCGAGGCGGGCAGGTCTCCCGCGGCGCTGCGGATGCGGGCCCGGTGCACCACGTAGGGCCCAGCGACCAGCGCGGTGATATAGGTCGCGATCTTCTTGGTCTCGGCGAAGTTCCAGCGGCCGAAGCCGTCTCCCTCGTCGGTCGGTTCGACCGCGGTGGAATTGGTCAGCACGACCCACCCGAGGGGGGCGATCACCGAGAACTGGAACGTCGCCTTCTGGTCGGGCTGGTCGAAACAGGCGAAGGCCCGGCGGGCATCGGCGGACTCGAACTGCGAATACAGGTAGACCGAATCGTCGGCCGGGTCGACGAACCGGTGCAGGCCCTCGCCCGAGTTGGAGTAGCGGCACAACGCGGTGACGCTCAGCTCGTGCTCGCCCTCGGCGGCCTCGAAGGGGAGCGCATAACCATCGAAACCGGAGACCTCGAGATCGGTCCCGTCGAGTGAGGCGTGGAGTATCCGCTCGGCGATGATGTCGATCGTGGACGCCCCGCCGGTGCTGGTGAACCGCACGGTGGAGGTCGATACGAACGTGGCCTCAGGGAGTTCAAGGGGCTGGCCGTCGTGGCGGCCGGACAGGTCGAACAGCACCTGGTAGCTGAGCGCGGACAGCGTCTGAGAACGCTCCGCTGCGCCCGCTCGGGTGGTGTTACCGTTAGTCATTCGCGCTCCTTTACTGCCGAGGTGAACATAATCCTCCCCACCCGCACGATATCGCAGCCAGGGGCGGGCTTGCGCGTCCAGCCTTGCCTGCGCTTGGCTTGACGCCATGAGTGACGCTGTTGACTTCTGGTTCGACTGCACCTGCCCGTGGGCGTGGATGGCTTCTCGCTGGATTCTTGAGGTGGAGAAGGTCCGCGACATCGCCCTGACGTTCCGGCCCATGAGCCTTGGCGTCCTCAACGAACACCGGGACGGCCTACCCGAGGACTACCGGGCCCTCATCTCCGAGACCTGGATGCCCGCCCGCGCGGTGATGGGGGTGCTGGAGGCCCACGGCAACGACGGGGTCAAGGCGTTCTACACGGCTCTCGGCACGAGGCTGCACCCCGGCGGCCAGGACCGCTCCATCGACACGGTCCAGGACGCCCTGCGCGACTGCGGCTTCGACCCGCAGATCGCGCAGCGGGCCGCCGCTGGCGACTGGGACGCCGAACTGCGCGCCTCCCACGCCGAGGCGATGAGCCAGGTCGGCGACGATGTCGGCACCCCGGTCATCACGATCAACGGCATGAGCCTGTTCGGCCCGGTGATCTCCCCGGCCCCGAAGGGGGAGGCCGCGGGCGAGCTGTTCGACGGGTTCGCGAAGGTCACCGCCTACCCCGGGTTCTTCGAACTCAAACGCACCCGCACGGTTGGGCCCGACTTCTCGTGAGCACCGGCGCTCAGCGCTGGGCCGAACTCAATAGTGCCCTGCTGGCGGCCCAGGACGCCTACTACGGTGCGGACAGCCCGACACTGTCCGACGCGGAGTACGACGCGCTGATGCGGGAACTGATCGAGCTGGAATCCCTCGACCCGGAGCTGCGCGTCCCCGGTTCGGCGTCCCAGCGGATCGGCTCGGCGCACGCCCCGGTCACGACCTTCGCCCCGGTGGAACACCGCTCCCGGATGCTCAGCCTCGACAACGTATTCAGCACTGGCGAACTCGCCAGCTGGATCGCCAAGGTGAAGTCGGCGGCCCCGAACTCCGGGCTGCTGTGCGAACTGAAGATCGACGGCCTGGCCGTGAACCTCACCTACGTCGACGGGCGGCTGGTCAGCGCCGCCACCCGCGGGGACGGCCGCGTGGGGGAGGACGTCACGGCCAACGTCGCCACGATCCGGTCGGTGCCCCGGGTGCTGACCGGCGACGGCATCCCCGCCGTGCTGGAGGTGCGTGGCGAGGTGTTCTTCCCCGTCGCGGATTTCGCCGGGCTGAACGCCTCCCTGGTTGAGGCGGGCAAGGCGCCGTTCGCCAACCCGCGCAACGCGGCGGCGGGATCGCTGCGGCAGAAGGACCCACGGGTGAGCGCCTCGCGTCCGCTCGCGATGTTGGTGCACGGCATCGGGGCGAGCGAGGGACTCGGGATCGGCTCCCAGAGCGAGGCCTACGCCCGCCTCAGGTCGTGGGGCCTGCCCACCTCGGAGGCCTACCGGGTGGTCTCGACCGCCGAGGAGGTCCTGGACTACGTCGACCACTACGGGCAACACCGCCGCTCGGTCGCCCACGAGATCGACGGCGTGGTGGTCAAGGTGGACGAGCTGGCCGCCCAGGCCGCGCTCGGGGTCACCTCGCGCGCCCCGCGCTGGGCCATCGCCTACAAGTACCCGCCGGAGGAGGTGCACACCCGGCTGCTCGACATCCAGGTCAACGTCGGGCGCACCGGCCGGGTGACCCCCTTCGCGGTGATGGAACCGGTGCTGGTGTCGGGCTCCACCGTGTCGATGGCGACGCTGCACAACCAGTTCGAGGTGGAGCGCAAGGGCGTGTTGATCGGCGACACCGTGGTGCTGCGCAAGGCGGGCGACGTGATCCCGGAGGTCGTCGCGCCGGTGGTGGCGCTGCGCACCGGTGAGGAGAGGCGCTGGACGATGCCAACGCACTGCCCCTCCTGTGGCACCGGGCTAGCACCGGCCAAGGAGGGGGACAAGGATTACCGTTGCCCGAACTCCCGGTCCTGTCCGTCCCAGCTGCGGGAGCGGGTGTTCGGCCTGGCCTCACGCGGCGCCCTCGACATTGAGGCGCTGGGCTGGGAGGCGGCGATCGCGCTGACCGACCCGGAGGCGAACCGGCCGCCGGACGCGGTCAGCCTGCCCCAGACCCCGGTGCTGAGCAGCGAGGCCGGGCTGTTCGACCTGACCGCCGAACAGCTGCGAAACGTCCTGGTGTGGCGGTTCGACAAGAAGACCGAGGCCTGGCGGCAGGAACTCTATTTCTGGACCAAACCGACCCCGAAGAAACCGTCCGTTCCGGCGGCCACCACCGTCAAACTGTTCGAGGAACTCGACAAGGCCAAAACCCAGCCGCTGTGGCGGGTGCTGGTCGCCCTGTCGATCCGCCACGTCGGCCCGACGGCGGCCCGGGCGCTCGCGTCCCACTTCGGGTCGGTGGCCGCGATCCGGGAGGCCAGCGTCGCGGAGCTGAGCCAGGTCGAGGGCGTGGGCCAGGTCATCGCGGAATCGGTCAAGGCCTGGTTCGCCGAGGACTGGCACGCCGAGATCGTCGGCCGGTGGGAGGCCGCGGGCGTGCGCATGGCCGACGAACGCGACGACGAGGTGCCGCAGAGCCTCGCCGGGCTGACCGTCGTCGTGACCGGCACACTGGCGGGCTTCAGCCGCGACGAGGCCAAGGAGGCCATCGTCTCCAGGGGAGGCAAGGCCGCCGGGTCGGTCAGCAGGAACACCTCCTACGTTGTCGTCGGCGAGAACGCGGGGTCCAAGGCCGACAAGGCCGAGGCGCTGGGCGTCCCGATACTGGACGAGGCGGGATTCGTCCGCCTGCTCGCGGGGGAGGACCCGACACCAGAAGCCGGTTAGGCGGGACGCGCGGGCGGGCTACCGGGCCGCGCTGGTGCCGCCGGTTCCGGTGGTGAGGCTCAGAACGCGGTGGAGCACCACGGTTCGTCGGCGACCCGGAACAGCTCGTGCGCGGCCAGCACGCCCGGCCCCTCGGCCAGGCCGAGGGCGGCGAGGGTGCGCACGTCGGCCAGGCCCAGATACAGGCTGCCCAGTTCGGCGATGCCGAGCCTGAGGTCGGCCGGGGCGGTGGTGTCGAAGACCTCGGCGCGGCCGTCGCGGACGCTCAGGCGGACCCGGCCGCCGGTCAGGCCGAGGGGGTCGGACACGTCCAAGACGAGCTCCCCTTCGGCCTCGAAACCGCGCGCGGCCAGGGCGGATGCCACGTCCAGGATGCGCAACCAGAAGTGATCGGCCGTGGGCTTCGGCGTGATGACCCGCGGGTCGCGCAGCGCCCAGGGCAGCGCGGACAGCGGATCGAAGGTGTGCGAGGTCACCTTGTTGATGAGCTCGATGCCACACAGCAGGTCCCACAGCGCCACCTCGGCATTGGGGTCGGAGCGCTGAAGATCGTCGACCGTGATGCGGTCCTTCGCGATGCGGAACAGGGCGACGCCGTCGGCCTGGCCATCGTCGTCCAGGTGCACCACCGCCCGCAGCGTGTGGTCGTCGGCCTGCTTCTCCCAGTCGAAATCGAGCACGTCGTAGTAGGACGGACGCGAGTGCGAGCCGCGGCGGCTGAGGTGATGCTCGGCGAAGAGGCGGTTGCGCAGGCCGATCACCTCGGACGGTTCGGCATACTCGCAGCGCCCCCGCACGGGGACGCGGAGGGCGAACCGCTCCCCAGAGTCGATCTCGACGCCGACCCGCCGGGTCGCGCAACCGAAACCGAACCGGCCATAGATGGCCGCGTCGGTCGCGGTGAGCGTGGCCAGGGCCAGCCCCCGCTCCTGGGCCGCCCGCAGGTCGTGGGTCATCATGGCGCGCAGCAGGCCGCGCCGCTTGTGGGTCGGGCGGACGGTGACGTTGGAGATGAAGTTCGCCGCGACCAGCCCGGCCCCGGCGTTGATCGTGCCGTCCCAGGAGGCGAAGGTCGCGACGGGGGAGAGCTTCAGGCCCGCCTGGTCGTCCCAGACCCCGCGCAGCCGGTGGGTGTCCTTGCGGGCCCACTCCAGGTGCAGTTCGACCAGGCGATTATTGGTGATCGGCGGCTCGTTGAACCCGGACGCGACCGCCTGGGCGTAGGGCTTGAAGGTCTCAATGGTCTGCTCGTCCAGGTTGAGTGTCCGCACGTCGATCATGCGTTGAACCTATTGGGTGAGCGATAACTCGGCAAGGGGTTTAGCGGCTGGCATAGTTGAGCCATGCGCGTTCACATTGCCACCGATCATGCGGCCTACGAGCTCAAGGAGTTCCTGTCCGCCAGGCTGTCCGAGGCCGGTCACGAGGTCGTCGACCACGGCGCGAGCAGCTACGACGCACTCGACGACTATCCCGACTTCATCCTGCCGTGCGCCAAGGCCGTGGCCGCTGAGCAGGGCTTCGGTATCGTGCTGGGCGGATCGGGCAATGGCGAGCAGATCATGGCGAACAAGGTGCCCGGCATCCGGGCGATCCTCGCCTACAACACCGACATCGCCCGGCTCGGACGCGAGCACAACGATGCCAACGTCATCTCCCTCGGCGGCCGGATGCAGAGCCAGGAGGAGGCGTGGGAGATGGTTCAGGTCTTCCTCGAGACCCCGTTCTCTGGCGAGGGGCGCCACCAGCGCCGCATCGACAAGGTCGGCGCCTACGACCTGAACCGGGACTGATCCAGGCTGCTGGCGATCGGGTGCTCAGAGGTCGCGGGCGGCGGCTTGGCCCTAGCGCGGACGGCGTCCCTGGGCCCGGGCGATGAGCTGGTTGATGGTGCGCTGAGCGGCCGTGACGTCGGCGGCCGATGGTTTGCTGACCTCGCGGGCGCGGATGGCGCGGTCGCGGCTGACCATGCCCGAGACCCCGTCGCGCCCAAACTCCCGGGGCTGGGCTGGGCGTTCGGTGCTGTCGGGCATGCCCCCTATCCTAGGCGCCATGCCTGAAGGACATGTGATCCACCGCCTCGCCCGTGAGCTGACCGCGGCTTTTGGTGGGCGAGAGGTGCGGGTGTCCTCTCCCCAGGGCCGGTTCGCGAGCGAGGCCGACCGGCTAGACGGCAGCGGGTTCGTGGTGGGGGAGGCCTGCGGGAAGCACCTCTTCCTGTCCTTCGACGTGCCCGAGCCCTCAGGGGTGCATATTCACCTGGGGCTGATCGGCAAGCTGCGGATTCGGGACCTCGCCGAACCCGTCGGGGTGGTGCGGTTGCGGATCGCCGACGGCGCGGTCGCGGCCGACCTGCACGGCCCCCAATGGTGCCGGGCAGTGACCCTAGAGCAGTGGGCCGGGGTCATGGCGGCCTCCGGGCCCGATCCGCTGCGTCCGGACGCCGACCCGGAGCGGGGCTGGGCGAAGATCAGGCGATCCGCCAAGCCCATCGCCGCGCTGCTCATGGATCAGAAGATCGCCGCGGGCGTCGGCAACATCTACCGGGCCGAGGTGCTGTTCCGGCACCGGGTCGACCCGATGGCCCCAGGCGACGGGCTGCGCCGGGCCACCTGGCAAGCCATGTGGGACGACCTAGCCGTGCTCATGGCCGACGGCGTCGAAACCGGGCGGATCGACACGCTGCTGCCCGAACACATGCCGGAGGCCACCGGCCGTGCCGCCAGAGACGACCCGCACGGCGGCGAAGTGTACGTCTACCGGCGGGCCGGACAGCCCTGCCTGATCTGCGGAACCGCGGTCCAATCCTCCAGCCTCGCCGGGCGGAACCTCTACTGGTGCCCGCGCTGCCAGCGCCGCAAACGCTGAACCCTCTCGACCCCGGCAACCATCTGGTTCGTCGGGGTTTCGGTATGAAACCTCAACCCCCTCCTCGGCCTCGGGCAAGCCCGCGCGAGCGCGGCTCGCCTCTCGGCCTTCGTCGGGGTACCCGGATTTGAACCGAGGACCTTCCGCTCCCAAAGCGGACGCGCTACCAAACTGCGCCATACCCCGTGGCCTGGTAATCGTAGCAGCCGATTGCCCGGGTGCTACCACAACAGCCAGGCCAGCTGCTCGGGGGATAGGTCCCCGGCGCGCAGCCAGCGCTCGGCTGCGATGTGCAACTGTGCGTAGCGGGACATCTCCGCTGGGGTGAGGTTCCCGGCCAGAGCCACTTTGAGGAGTGCGACGTCGCGGGCGCAGCCGGACGGGACGTGCCCAGGCAGCCCGTTGCCGATCGCGGCGGCCAGGGCGGGGGCGTGCACCCCCGCGGCGTCCGGGTCGGTCAGCAGCTGGGCCTCCACCGAGGGGTGGCCGTGGGGCGACCAGAGGGCGGCCAGCACATCGTCGGCGACCGCGGATTCGGCGGCCAGCGCCTGGGCATACAGCCTGACCCCGGCGAGGAACACGCCATCGGGTAGCGGCGGGGTCTGCAGGATGCGGCCGAGCGCCTCAGCCGCGTCGGCGAGCAGCGCACGGCCGAGCAGCGGGGCGGCGTCCGCCGCCGCGGCGACGGCGAAGGGGGTGGGCTTGATCAAACCGTCGGCGACCGCGATATCGAGCTCGTCGAGGCTCACCTCGTTGCGTGCGGCGACCCAGGCCATCAGCCACGCGGAGATATCGGGGAGAAGGTGCGAGCAGAGGGCGTCCAGGACCAGGTCGTGCAGCGGCCGGGCCCAGCCTAGGGGCAGGGTCGAGGCACCCTCAGGCTGGATGACCGTCACGGGGCGGATACCGCCGGCGGCCGACAGCAGCTGATTCGGGTGGTCGAGGAACACGTTCACCCCCGGCCCGTGCACCACCCCGTCGAGGTTTTGCAAGGTGATCTCGTCCTCGGCCTCCACCACGGGATGAGCCGGATACCAGGCCGGGGCGAGTCTCGCGTGGAACTCCTCCAGGCAGGTGAACCAGCCGTGGCGCCACACCGCGAACTGCTGCTGGCCGGGTTCCAGGATGCGGGGCTGGGCCGCCTCGACCCGGACGCCGTCGCTCAGAGCCACGGCCCGCCACTGGGCGCCATAGGGCCAGAAGGCCTGAAGGCGTCCGGCGGCATCGGCGTGGGCGACGTAGTTCGTCACACCGCCCAGCCACCAGACGAGCCGGTCCTGGCTGGTGAACTCCAGCGCGGGCGGGCTGGCCGGGGCGGGGGAACTGGACACGTTGCACTGCGTCACCGTGATCGCCAGCGGACCCGACTCGCAGGCGAACGAGACCTCGGTGACGATTTGCCCATCGCTCCAGGTCAGCGGGGCGTGAGCGGTCACCTCGGTGCCCGGCGGGCGCTCGACCCGCACCCGCAGCGCCGGGCGTGGCGGTCCCGGTGCGGCATAGGTGAATGTCTCGACCGTGTCCTCGTCACGCAGCGTGGCCATGCCGAAATCTGACGCCGTCCCTTCCACGAACACCTCCCGGTGGCCAACTCTGCTACACTCATCGGGCTCGCTCATGTTGCGAGCATGCGGACGTAGCTCAATGGTAGAGCCCCAGTCTTCCAAACTGGCTACGCGGGTTCGATTCCCGTCGTCCGCTCCACGTAGTCGCGGCCCATTTGGCGGTGCGCGGTTGGTAGCAGTTCCACCGGCTCGCTAGGATGACACGGCGCCCATTGCGCACCCATGTCCATCGCGTAGGAGACTTTCGTGCCCAGCACCTTCGAGAAGCTCAACCCGACCCGGGTGAAGTTCACCGTCGAAATCCCGTTTGCCGACCTGGCGCCCGCCCTGAAGAAGGCGTACAAGGAGATCGCTGAGCAGGTCAGCATCCCCGGCTTCCGCAAGGGCAAGGTTCCGGCTGCTGTCATCGACCAGCGGTTCGGGCGGGGCGTGGTGCTGCAGGAGGCGATCAACGAGGTGATCCCGCAGGCCTACAACGCCGCGGTGGCCGAGGCCAAGGTGACCCCGCTGGCCCAGCCCGAGATCGAGGTGACCAAGCTCGAGGACAACGAGCTGGTCGAGTTCGTCGCCGAGGTCGACATCCGGCCCGAGTTCGACCTGCCCGACTTCACCGCGATCAAGGCTGAGGTGGAGACCCTGGAGGTCACGGACGCAGACATCGACGAGCGCGTCGAGATGCTGCGCGAGCGCTTCGCCAAGACCAACACCGTCGAGCGGGCCGCCGCCGAGGGCGACGTGGTGGTCCTCGACCTCATCGGGCGCCGCGACGGGGTCGAGCTGCAGGACGCCGAGGCCAAGGCCGTGACCTACAAGATCGGCTCGGGCAACATGGTCGAGGGTCTCGACGAGGCGGTCATCGGCCTGTCCGCGGGGGAGTCGAAGGTGTTCTCCTCCAAGCTGGTCGGCGGCGCCGAGCGCGGTAACGAGGCCGACATCGAGGTGACCGTCATCAAGGTGCAGGAACAGGAGCTGCCCGCTCTCGACGACGACTTCGCCCAGCTGGTGAGCGAGTTCGACACCGTCGACGAGATGAGGGCCGACCTGCGCGGCGCCATCGAAATGCAGAAGAAGTACATGCAGCGCGCCGACGCCCGTGACCGCGTCCTCGAAGAGGTGCTGAAGGTCGTCGACTTCCCGCTGCCCGAGGGTCTGCTCGCCACCGAGCTGGAGGCCCGCCGCGCCCAGGTCAGCGCCCAGCTGGCCCAGGCCGGGCTGAGCGTCGAACAGTACCTGGAGGACGCCGAGGACGAGGCCGCCAAGACCGCCGAGGAGTTCTGGGCCGACATCGACAAGCGTGGTACCGATGCGCTGCGCGCCCAGCTGATCCTCGACGCCTACGTTGACGGCAACGAGATCAGCGTCAGCCAGCAGGACCTGACCGAGCTGCTGTTCCGCAAGGCCCAGCAGAACGGCACCACGCCGGAGCAAGAAGCCAGACACATGATGGAACACGACCACATGGCGGAGTGGATCGCCGAGATCCGGCGCAGCAAGGCGCTCGAAGCCATCGTCGTCGCGGCGACGGTCGTCGACGGTAACGGCGAGGTGGTCGCCATGGTCGACGCCCCGGCCGAAACCACCGAAGCGGCCGAAGAGACCGAAGAAGCCGCCGAACAGGAGTGACCCTCAACCGGGAATGCAGTGTGGGGCGCGTCGAGTTTGCTCGGCGCGCCCCCGCGGTGCTCTCACGCTTTGAGCGAAAACCTCATCACCACTCAGTTTTATCGTCGTAGCCAGGTAGGTTAGAACCCGTGACTGATTTCCTGAATCCCGCAGGCCTGCGCGCCGCAGCCCAGAACGGCTCCGGCCTGGGCATGACCGACAGCGTGTATCAGGCGCTGCTGGCCAACCGCATCATCTTCCTCGGCTCCGAGGTGCGCGACGAGAACGCCAACGCGATCTGCGCGCAGATGCTGCTGCTCAACGCCGAGGATCCCCACAAGGACATCTACCTCTACATCAATTCCCCCGGCGGTTCCGTCGACTCCGGCATGGCGATCTTCGACACCATGCAGTGGATCAGCAACGACGTCGCCACCGTCGCGATGGGCCTGGCCGCGTCCATGGGGCAGTTCCTGCTGAGCGCGGGCACCCCAGGAAAGCGGTTCGCGCTGCCGCACAGCCGGATCATGATGCACCAGCCCTCGGGCGGGCTCGGCGGCACGGCTTCCGACATCCGTATTCAGGCTGAACAGTCGCTGCACATCAAGCGCACCATGGCCGAGCTGATCGCCAAGCACACCGGTCAGACCCTGGCCCAGATCGAGGCCGATTCCGACCGGGACCGGTGGTTCACCGCGGAACAGGCACTCGAGTATGGCTTCATCGACCACGTATACGAGCGTGCGTCGCAGATCAAGACGGAGGCACCGAACCAGTGAGCATGCTCGACACGATGCCCGGCGGGCTCGCCCACCGCATGGACGCCAACTACTACATCCCCCAGTGGGAGGAGCGCACGAGCTACGGCATCCGGCGCGTGGACCCGTTCACCAAGCTGTTTGAAGACCGGGTCATCTTCCTCGGGACCCCCATCAGCGACGATGTCGCCAACGCGGTCATGGCCCAGCTGCTGAGCCTGCAGTCGATGGACCCGGAGCGTCCGATCTCGATGTACATCAACTCCCCGGGGGGTTCCTTCACCGCCCTGACCGCGATCTACGACACCATGCGCTACGTCAAGCCGCCGGTGCACACGATCTGCCTCGGCCAGGCGGCGTCGGCCGCGGCCGTGCTGCTCGCGGCGGGCGAGAAGGGCCAGCGGCTCGCCCTGCCCAACTCGCGCATCCTGATCCATCAGCCCGCGACCGAGGGCGGCTACGGCCAGTCCTCCGACCTGGAGATCCAGGCCCGAGAGATCCTGCGCATTCGCGCCCTCATGGAGAGCATGCTCGCCGCCGACACTGGGCAGAGCGTCGAGAAGGTCAGCCGCGACATCGAGCGCGACAAGTACCTCACGGCCCAGGAGGCGGTCGAGTATGGCATCGTGGACGACATCCTGACCTCGCTCAAGGCAGGGAACTAACAGCTGGGCACGGCCCAACCCGAACCCCAAGGTCGAGGGCGCCACGCCGGGCCAGGCGCCCCTTGCACCAAGCTGACCTTGCTCGGGCTAGGGTTGGAAGTAGATCACCGGATGACCGGAGTAAGGAGAGGCTCATGGCCAGGATTGGTGAATCCAGCGACCTGTTCAGATGCTCGTTCTGCGGAAAGAGCCAGAAACAGGTCAAGAAGCTGATCGCTGGGCCCGCAGGTGTCTACATCTGTGATGAGTGCATCGACCTCTGCAACGAGATCATCGAGGAAGAGTTCCCCGAATCCAACGAGATCGGCCTGGTCTCCGAGCTGCCCAAGCCCAGAGAGATCCGCGCCTTCCTCGACTCCTACGTCATCGGGCAGGACACCGCGAAGAAGGCGCTGTCGGTGGCGGTCTACAACCACTACAAGCGGCTACAAACCCGTACCTCAACCCCCGCGCGGCGGGCCGCCGACGACGAGGCCGTCGAGCTGGGCAAGTCCAATGTCTTGCTCATCGGGCCCACGGGGTGCGGCAAGACCTATCTGGCCCAGACCCTGGCCCGGATGCTGAACGTGCCGTTCGCGATGGCGGACGCCACGGCGCTCACCGAGGCCGGATACGTCGGTGAAGACGTCGAGAACATCCTGCTCAAGCTGATCCAGGCCGCCGACTTCGACGTCAAGAAGGCCGAGACCGGCATCATCTACATCGACGAGATCGACAAGGTCGCCCGCAAATCGGAGAACCCGTCGATCACCCGGGATGTGTCAGGGGAGGGCGTGCAGCAGGCGCTGCTGAAGATCCTGGAGGGCACGGTCGCCTCCGTACCGCCGCAGGGCGGACGCAAACACCCCCACCAGGAGTTCCTCCAGATCGACACCACCAACGTGCTGTTCATCGTCGGCGGGGCCTTCGCGGGGTTGGAGCAGATCATTGAGGCGCGGGTGGGCAAGCGTCCCATCGGCTTCAACAACGCCGTCGAGGCGAGGCGGCCCCGCAGCACCGACCCGTTCGGCGAGGTGCGTCCCGAGGACCTGCACAAGTTCGGCCTCATCCCCGAGTTCATCGGGCGGCTGCCGATGATCGCCTCCGTTGAACCGCTCGACCGGGCCGCGCTGGTGCGCATCCTGACCGAACCGAAGAACGCGCTCATCAAGCAGTTCCGCAAGCTGTTCGAGCTCGACGGGGTTCAGCTGGAGTTCGCCGAGGACGCGGTCGAGGCCGTGGCCGATCTGGCCCTGGAGCGGGGCACGGGAGCCCGTGGGTTGCGGGCGATCCTCGAGGAGACCCTGCTGAACGTGATGTTCGAGGTGCCGAGCCAGGACGATATCGCCCAGGTCTTCGTCACCGCCGAATCGGTGCTGAACGGCGCCCCGCCGGAGCTGGTCCCGAGGGCCAAGCTCGCGACGAAGCGTTCCGCCTAGCTCTCAGCCCAGCCAGGGCTCCAGCCCATCGGTGGTTGGCCATTCGGTCAGGTGGGCTTCGTGTCCGGTGAGGAGGCAGTCGGCGAAGGCCCGGCTCACCCGGTCCCGGTCGGCATGGTCGACTCCAGTGATGAGCAGCCGCGTCCGCGGTGATCGGGTGCCCCACTCTCCGGTGACGCCGATGTAGAGCTGGCCACCGGCCCCATACCAGCCGCAGATCTGGCCGGGGCGGGTCGGCACCCAGAAACAGCCGCGGGCCCTGATTCGGCCCCCGCCGAGCAGTTCGATCTGATCCAGCAGGCGCTGGGGGTGGAAGGGCCTGGAGGAGGCCAGTTCGATGGTCCAGGCGGTGCCGCTCTCGTTGACGTGGCGGCAGTCCACGGTGAGCGGGTCGAGCCGCTGCTCGGCCGCCTCAATGTCGTGGTGCAGGGCGGCCGCGGCCGCCGCATCGAACTCCTCCATGCCCAGCCAGAGGCGGGTGCTGGACGGCGCGGTGTGCCGGAGCAGCTCCAGCTCCGGTCCGCGTGGCAGGTCCGGCGTGGCGACGATGTCGGCATAGTCGATGATGGCGCTGAGCGCCTCGCCGACCGAGCGCCCATCGTTGTCGCCCAGCGCCAGGCCGTGTTCGCGCAGGAGACGGTCGTCGAGCAGGTCCGACTCGAGGCTGTCCGGCTCCACCGCGGCGATCACGGCGGCGAGGCTCGCCTCGATGCGGCCATCGGCGATCTCGGCTGCTAGGTGCGACACGAAGGCCCCCGGCGCGACTGTCGGCGGAAGCGAGACGACGATGTTCTGCCACGGCCCATCACACAGCCGGGCCACCGTCTCGACCGCGTCCTCGCGCACCGAGCAGCTGACGCAGCAGGCGGTGGACTCCGAAGCGGTGGCCTCGACCAGCCCGGTCAGGGAATAAAGGGAGCGGACGAAGGTGCCACCGGCGCCGTCGTCGTGGCTCATGGTGTGCCGGACGACCACCGAGTCGGGTAGGTCGGCGGCGAGGCTGTCGGCCACCACCTGACCGGCGATGTCGGCCAGGCAGGCGACCGTGAGGACCCTGGTCATCGGGGGTTCCCGTAGCGGCGGTTGAACCGCTCGACCCGCCCGGCGGTGTCGATGGTGCGGGCCTTGCCCGTGTAGAAGGGGTGGCTGGCCGAAGAGATCTCGACATCGACCAGCGGGTATTCGACGCCGTCGGTCCACACGATGGTCTTGGCTGAGGTCAGCGTCGAGCGGGTGAGGAAGCTGAGATCAGCGGACTTGTCGCGGAACACGACGGGCTGGTAGGCGGGGTGGATATCGGGTTTCATCGGTCTCCTTCACTATTGCTAGAGTAATGATAATCATTCTCATTACATCTGCAACCGAGGAGGACATGTGGGTTCTGTCTGCGACGTAACTGGCGCTCGGCCCGGCTTCGGCAACAACAAGCCGTGGTCGAAGACGCGCACCAGGCGCCGGTTCGACGTCAACGTCCAGCCCAAGCGGTACTGGGTGCCGTCCCTGGGACGGCACGTCCGGCTCAAGGTGTCGGCGCGCGGCATCAAGATGATCGACGCCCGAGGCATCGACTCGGTCGTCGCCGAACTGCTGGCCAAGGGGGTGAAACTCTGATGGCGAAGAAGAGCGCCGAACTGCGTCCGCTGGTCAAGCTGCGTTCCAGCGCGGGGACCGGCTACACCTACGTGACCCGCAAGAACCGGCGCAACAACCCAGACCGGCTCGTGCTGCGCAAGTTCGACCCCGTGGTGCGCAGGCACGTCGAGTTCAAAGAGAGCCGCTGATCTCTCCCAGGGTGGGGTAGCGCCGCGCCCCGGCGGCAGGTCGCCCCACACCGGCCGCTTAGACCGTCAGTGCGTCCGGGCGGAGGGGGTCGCCATGAAGGGGTGGGCCCCCGCGGGGGCCACCACGGCGAGGCTAGGCGGAGGCGGCCAACTCCACGTCCACGGTGAGGGGCGAGCCGGACTCGACCCACTCAATGTCGCCGGTGATCTTGCCCACGCTGCGCAGGTCGGTCTCGACGGCCCGCAGGCGCCCCAGGACGTCCGCGGGGCCCGCGAAGGTCGCCTTGGCGACCTCGGCCTTCATGCTGACCTTCGCGGTGGACTTCGCGCCGCGGATCGCGATCAGCGCCACCGCGATGTCGGCGAGCAGGTCTGCGTCCCCGGCCGTGGTCAGCTCGTCCGCGGTGGGCCAGGCCGCCCGGTGGATCGAGCCGGTGTGCGTCCACGACCAGGTCTCCTCGGTCGCGAACGGCAGGAAGGGGGCGAAGAGCCTCAGCTGGACGCCGAGCGCGGCGGCCAGGCTCGCCTGGGCCGAGGCGGCGGCCCGCTCCCCGAAGGCGCCATAGGCGCGCTCCTTGACGAGTTCCAGGTAGTCGTCGCAGAAGCTCCAGAAGAAGGCCTCGGCCTTCTCCAGGGCTGTGGTGTAGTCGAAGGCCTCGAACGCCGCGGTGCACTCGCCGATGGTCGCCTTGAGGGCCTCCAGCAGCGCGAGGTCGGCCGGTTCGGTGACCGCCTCCAGCCCGGGGGCCTGCGCGGCCATGCCGAGCACGAACTTGCTCGCGTTGAGCACCTTCATCGCCAGGCGGCGGCCGACCTTCATCTGGGACTCGTCGAAGGGGGAGTCCATGCCCGGCCGGGCCATCGCTGCGCGCCAGCGCACCGCGTCGGAGCCGAAGCGCTCCAGGATGTCCGATGGCACCACGACGTTGCCCTTCGACTTGCTCATCTTCTTGCGGTCGGGGTCGGTCACGAACCCCGAGATCGCGGCCCGGCGCCACGGCAGGGAGCCGTTCTCGAAGTGGGCGCGGACGATGCGGCTGAACAGCCAGGTGCGGATGATGTCGTGGGCCTGTGGCGCCATGTCCATCGGGAAGGTCAGGTCGAACAGCTCCTGGTCGGATTCCCAGCCGCACGCGATGTGCGGGGTCAGCGAGGAGGTCGCCCAGGTGTCCATGACGTCGGGGTCGGCGATGAAGCCGCCCGGCTTGCCACGCTGGGATTCTTCGAACCCGGGCGGGCAGCTGGTCACGGGGTCGACGGGCAGGCAGGCCTCGTCGGCCACGATCAGCTGGTCGTAGCAGGGCTCGCCCTCGGCGTCCAGGGGATACCACACGGGGAACGGGACGCCGAAGAACCGCTGGCGGCTGATGAGCCAGTCCCCGTTCAGGCCAGCCACCCAGTTCTCGTACCGGTGACGCATGTGTTCGGGGGTCCAGGCCAGTTCCCGGCCCCGGGCGAGCAGCTGGTCCTTGACGGACTCGTCACGTCCACCGTTGCTGATGTACCACTGCCGGGTCGCGACGATCTCCAGGGGCTTGTCGCCCTTCTCGTAGAAGTTGACCGGGCGTGAGATGGGCTTCGGCTCACCGTCCAGGTCGCCCGAGGAGCGCAGCAGCTCCACCATGGCGGCCCGCGCGCTGAAGGCCGTCTTGCCAGCCAGCTCGGCATAGGGTTCGCCGTTGGTCAGCCACTCCGGCGTCTCGGCTTGCAACCGCCCGTCTCGGCCGATCACGGTCCGGGTCGGCAGGTTCAGCTCCCGCCACCACTGCACGTCGGTCAGGTCGCCGAAGGTGCAGCACATCGCGATGCCCGCCCCCTTGTCGGGTTCGGCGGCGGGGTGGGCGAGCACGGGGATCTCGACGCCGAACACCGGCGAGGTCACCGTGGTGCCGAACAGCCCCTGGTAGCGCTCGTCGTCCGGGTGCGCGATGAGGGCGCACACGCTGGGTAGCAGCTCCGGCCGGGTGGTCTCAATGTAGACCGGGCCGTTCGCGGCGTGGAAGGCGACCCGGTGATAGGCGCCCGGGTGCTCCCTGGATTCCAGCTCGGCCTGCGCGACGGCGGTCTGGTAGGTGACGTCCCACATGGTGGGCGCGTAGCTGAGGTAGGCCTCGCCCCGGGCCAGGTTGCGCACGAAGGCGCGCTGGGCCACGGCCTGGGCGGCGGGCGAGATCGTGGTGTAGAGCGTGTCCCAGTCGATGGACAGGCCGAGCTGGCGCCACAGGTCCTCGAAGACCTGCTCGTCAATCGCGGTCAGTTCCTCGCACAGTTCGATGAACCGGCCGCGGCTGATCGCGACCTGACGCTTCGGGTCCGGCTTGGCCGGTGGGGCGAAGTCCTCTTCGTAGGGGATGCTCGGGTCGCAGCGCACCCCGTAGTAGTTCTGCACCCGGCGCTCGGTGGGCAGGCCGTTGTCGTCCCAGCCCATCGGGTAGAACACTTCCTTGCCGCGCATCCGCTGGTAGCGCGCGATGGTGTCGGTGTGGGTGTAGCTGAACACGTGCCCGACGTGCAGCGAACCCGACACCGTGGGCGGGGGAGTATCGATGCTGAACACGTCCTCGCGGGTGCGGGGACGCCGGAAGGCGTAGGTGCCCTGCTCCCGCCATACCTGTACCCACTTGGCCTCCAGCCCTTCGAGCACCGGTTTGGCGGGCACGGACGCGGGGGCAGTGGGACGCGGGGTCGGTTCAGTCATGGGGTGCATTCTAGGGGCTTGTCCGGGTGTCGGTCTGCGTGGCCCGCGAGCGGCCGCCCGGCGTGGCAGTCTCAGGCGGGCGGCCGCGCGGTCTGGGCTGGTGGCATGGCCTGTTGGACGATCCGGTCCAGCAGTTCCTGGCGCAGCAGCGCGATGCCGCGTTCGGAGTCGGCCAGGAGCAGCAGGTTGTCTCCTGGCTTGATGTCGAATAGCTCTCTGGCTCCCTTGGGGATCACCACCTGTCCCTTGGGACCCACCTTCACCGTGGCGGCGAACTTCCCCGCGGAAGGCGGTAGCTGGGCGTCCACGAAACCTCCTCCAAGGAGTTATACTTGTATAACTTGTAAGACAAAGTGTATGAATCTCTGATAGGGGAATCTTGCCACAGGCTCTCTGGGAGGGCGGAAGCGATGCACGAGATCGGCCATGCTGGGGGTCCGCGGGAGGCTGGGCAGCGCCGAGGGCGGATCCATGGCCTGGACGCGCTGCGGGGCGGCGCGCTGCTCCTGGGCATCGTGCTGCATGGGCTGATGCCCTACGCGAATGGGTTCCACTGGATGGTGGAGGACCCACAGCGGGCCTGGTGGCCGCTGCCCGTCGTCGCCGCGATCCACACCTTCCGCATGACCCTGTTCCTGCTGCTGGCGGGCTACTTCGGGCACTGGCTGAGGCAGCGCCGGGGGACTCGGGGCTATCTACTGGACCGGGTCAAGCGCATCGGCCTGCCGACCTTCGCGTTCTGGCCAGTTGCGGTGCTGCCGCTGGGGCTATGCGCCATCTGGCACCTGCGCCGGACAGGGGTGGATGCCGTTCCTCCCGACATCGCCGACCGCGGCGGCGCCAGCCTGGGACATCTCTGGTTCCTCTGGGTGCTATTGCAGTGCATCGTGATCACGCTTGGCATCCGCGCCGCGGCGATCCGGCTGGCTCCCCACGCCGCCCTCGCCTGGAGTTCCACGGTGGCGCGTTGGCTCAGCTCCCCGGGAGGGGTGCTGCTCGCGGCCCTGCCCTACGCGGTCACGACCGTGATCCAGGGGGACAGGTCCGGCGTCGTGGCGCCGGTCTCGCTGATGCCCGACGCCGTTTCGCTGCCCGCGCACTTGGGCGCCTTCGCCGTCGGCTGGCTTCTCGCGCGCGACCCCTGGGCGCTGTCCAGGCTCCGGGAGCAGGCCTTTGCGCACACGGTCGTCGCCGCCGTGGCGATGGCCGCCGCCCTCGTCGCCACCGACGCGATCCCGGTCGGGCTGCCCGTGCCCCAGCCGCTCTGGTCCACCCTAATCGCGCTCGCCGGCTGGACCACCTCATACGCCCTGATCGGCCTAGCCACGCGCTATCTCAATACCGAACGGCCCTGGATCCGCTACCTCGCCGATGCGTCCTACTGGATGTATCTCATGCACCTGGTCGTGCAGACCTTCGGCGCCGTGATTCTCGCGGGGCTCAGCTGGCCGATGCCGGTGAAGCTGTCGGTCAACATGGTGGTGAGCACGGCGCTGCTCGTCGTGAGCTACGACTGGTTCGTGCGGTCAACCTGGCTGGGGGCCTGGATCAATGGGCGGCGGTTACCCAGGCGCGGGCTGGGACTATCGGTGCCGCCTGAACGGGGATCCCTCAGCTCTTGAAATAGGCCAGGACCGATTCCGGCGTTGGCTCGGCCGCCGGGTTGCTCTTCTTGGTCTGGGGATCGTGAATAAACAGGGGCTTTTCCTTGCCGTCCACCACGATGTAAGGCGTGTACCGGACGTTGGCCTGTTTGGCTGCCTCCTGGGTCTTTTGCACGAACTGGTTCATGGCACCCGAGTCATAGGCCTTGAGGAAGGCGTCGAGCTTCTCGCCGGTCATCCCAATCTGCTGGGGAATAGTCTCCCGCAGCAGGTGATTGGGATAGCGGGTCTGGTAGTGCGGGAACGCGGCCTTGAGGTAGGCGGGGAACATCCCGACGGTGTCGGCGGCGGCAGCGGCGGCAGCCGCCCGGCCCGAGGCCTCACCGAGCCCGGACAGCATCCGGTACTCCAGCTTGATCTCGCCGTCGTCGGCTAGCTTCTGCAGCGCGTCGCCGAACATGCCGGTGGTGTGCGCGCAGGCGCCACACAGGAAATCCTCCCAGACGACGACGTGCGGCACGCCGTCCTTGGGTGCGGTGGTGGACGCCAGGATGCCAGCCTCGGTCGCGTTGGGCGGGGTGATCTGCTGGCCAGCGGATTTCGAGTCCTTGGCCCATTCCTGGGCGAGGACGAAGCCGACGATGCTGACGATGATGACGCCGATGACCGCGAAGGCCACGACGAGAATGCGGTTCGTCCGCTTGCGCCGTGCCTCCAGTTCTTGCTGGGCGCGCAGCGCGGCGCGGCGGCTCTGTGCGGAACGGTTAGACATCGTCAGCCTCCTGAACGTCGGGAAGATTGATGGCGAAGAGCCACTGGTCAACGGAATAGGGTGAACGTGGCCGTAGGCTCAACCATAGACACAGCGCAAATAACCCGAGATC
Organism: Propionibacteriaceae bacterium; assembly: GCA_030529455.1. Classification (GTDB taxonomy): domain Bacteria; phylum Actinomycetota; class Actinomycetes; order Propionibacteriales; family Propionibacteriaceae; genus JAUMWV01. The sequence continues at coordinate 38,029 of JAUMWV010000010.1, forward strand.
GCGCAATATCTCTTCGGCGTATCTGGTTTGTGTCGGGTCCACCTCGCCGCCGCCGCCGAAGCAGCCACAATCCAGGGACAGGCCCCGCGCCCAGGCCGAAGCGATGCCGGCGATGAACCCCAGGAAGAGCAGCCCCGAGAAGACGGCGCTAATCCGGGTGAACAGCCCGAGGATCAGCAGCACCCCCAGGACGATCTCGCCGAGCGGCACGGCATAGGTCAGCACGCCGACGATCGCGTCGGGGAACAGCTGATAAGCCTCGATGGCTCTTCTCATCGCGACTAGGTCGACGATTTTCAGCCAGCCCGCCACCAGCAGCACCACGCCGGTGACCAGGCGGGCGATAAGCCCGATCCAGTCCAGCCAGGTGCGCCGGTTTGGCTTCGTGCGTGACTCTTTCACGCGGACATCGTACCTGCTGGCGCCAGTCAGCCCGCTTGTCGGCTCACCGGGCCGGTGCGCTGCCGCCCGGCGCCCAGGGCAGGACCTTCGCTGCGGCGCGGGGCGGTAGGCTGGGCGCCACCATGGCTGATTCTCACGAGGCGCTGGTCGCCGAACTCACGTCCCGGTGGCCAGAACACCGGATCGCCCCCTCGACCGCGCGAGTCGAAGCGCTCCTCGAACTCCTCGGCGACCCGCACCGGGCGGTTCCGGTCATCCACGTGGCCGGCACTAACGGCAAGGGCAGCACGGCCATCATGATCGACGCGCTGCTGCGGTCTGCCGGGCTGCGTACGGGCCGTTTCTCGTCCCCCCACCTCACGCATCTCACCGAACGTATCTGCATCGACGGGGAGCCGATCCCCCAGGACCGCTTCGACGAGCTGTACGCCGAGATCGCCCCCTATCTGGCGATGGTCGACGAGCGCCAGATCGACGGCGTGGCGATGACCTTCTTCGAGGTTATGACCTGCCTGGCCTACGCGGCCTTCGCCGACGCCCCGGTCGACGTGGCGATCGTCGAGGTGGGCCTTGGCGGCACCTGGGACGCCACCAACGTCGCCGACGCCGACGTCGCAGTGGTGTGCCCGATTGATCTGGACCACACCCACATTCTCGGCGACTCGCTGGCCGGGATCGCCGCCGAGAAGGCGGGCATCATCAAACCGGGTTCGGTGGCGGTGCTGGCCGGGCAGCAGGCGGAGGCGGCCCGGGTCCTCCTGGCCCGGTGCGCCGAGGCCGGAGCCAAGACCCTGCGCGAGGGGGTCGAGTTCGGGCTGCTGGAGCGCCAGCTCGCAGTGGGTGGACAGCTGCTGCGCATCGAGACCGCCGACGGCCCGGTCGGGGACCTGTTCCTCCCGCTCCACGGGGAACACATGGCCCGCAACGCGGCGCTGGCCTGCGCCGCGGTCGAGGCTTTCCTCGGCGGCAAGGCGCTCAGCGGGGCGGTGCTGGCCGAGGGCTTCCAAGAGGTTCGTGCCCCCGCCCGCCTGGAGCTGATCCGGCGCTCCCCGGCGGTGGTGCTGGACACCGCGCACAACCCGCACGGGGTCCGGGCGACGATGGCGGCGATGAGGGAGGCCTACGGATTCCGGCCGCTGGTGGCGGTGCTGGCCATGATGAAAGACAAGGACGTGGCTGGGGTGCTGCCGATCCTCGCCGAGGACGCCGACGAGGTGGTCGTGACGCGGGTCTCCTCGACCGACCGGGGGATCGGCGTGGCGGAGCTGGCCGAACTGGCCGAGGAGCACTGGGCGCGGGTGCACCGGGCGGAGACGATCCCGGAGGCCATCGAGACCGCGGTCGGTCTGGCCGACGCGGCGGGGACGCACGGCGGCGTCCTCGTCGTCGGCTCGGTGATCGCCGCAGGCGAGGCGAGGGCGTTGCTCGCCCGACCCGAGGACGCGGAGGGCCCCGAAGCATGACGCTGAGCCCTGGAAACCCGATGACCAAGGTGCTCGTCAGCGTGGTCGCCTTCGAGGTCATCGTGTTCGGACTGGCCTTTCCCGGCATGATCCTGGTCTCGGCGACGCCGCTGGCCCCGGCGCTGACCGGCACGCTGGCCGCGGTGGGGCTCGCTCTGGCCTCGGCCTTCACGCTGCGCCGTCCGATCGGGTTCTACCTGGGATGGGTGACGCAGGCGGCTGGGATTCTGCTGGGCCTCCTGACCCCGTGGATGTACGCGATGGGGGCGGTCTTCGCGCTGATCTGGACCGGGACCTTCGTCCTTGGCCGCAAACTGGACCACCAGGGTGGGGAGGCCTCGTCCTGACCCAGGAGCTGCTGCCCGGTGGACGGCTCCGGGAGCCCCAGGGCGTGGCCGGATAGAGTGAGTTTCATGACGCAACGCACCTTCGTGATCATCAAACCGGACGCGGTCGCCCGCGGCCTGGTCGGCGCGATCCTGTCCCGGTATGAGGCCAAGGGCCTGCGCATCGTAGCGATGGACCAGCGCACGATCGGCCCTGACTTCGCGGAGCGCCACTACGCCGAGCACGTGGGGCGGCCCTACTACGGCGAGTTGGTCGCGTTCATGACCGGTGGGCCCCTAGTGGCGCTGATCCTGGAGGGGGAGTCGGCGATCGATGTGGTGCGGGCGATGCACGGGGCGACGAATGGCGTGGCTGCGGCCCCCGGCACCATCCGGGGCGACTACTCGCTGTCCAACCGGGAGAACCTGGTGCATGCCTCCGATTCGGAGGAGTCCGCGGCGAGGGAGGCTGCGTTGTGGTTCCCGGTCTAGCCGTCGGGCTCCCGGTGGAGGAGCGTCCCTACCACCAGTTCTGGCGCTCTCCGTGGAACTCCTGGTGGCGTCCCGTCGTGGCGGTGCTGCTGTGCGGGATCGGCTTCGTCGTGGCGGCCCTAGTGTTTGGTGCGCTCGCGCTGATCGCCGACCCGCCCCGTGGGCTGAGCCCGCAGGACATCAAGCTGACCCCAGCCCTGTTCCTGGCCAACAACCTCTCGCTGGCGGCGCTCATTCCGCTGTCGATCGCGCTGTCGGTGGCGTTCCTGCGCCAGCCGCCGGGCTACCTCGCTTCGGTCGTCGGCCGGATCAGGTGGCGGCTGCTGCTCAAGGTGGCCGCGCTGCTGACCCCGATCTGGATCATGCAGCAGGGCCTCACGGTCTGGCTGACCTGGGACAGCATGGAGCTGGCGATCCGCCCGCACACCGTGGCCATGGCCGTGATCATCCTCACGACCCAGGTGTTCCAGTGCGCGGGGGAGGAGTATGGATTCCGGGGCCTGGTGAACCGCGGCGTCGGCGGGCTGATCGGCCACGAGCGGGTGTCTTTCCTCGTCTCCGCGACGGTGTCCAGCGTGCTCTTCGCTGCGGTGCACAACGCCCAGGACCCCTGGCTCAACCTGTTCTACTTCGTCTTCGGGATGGTGGCCTGTTACCTGACCTGGCGTACCGGCGGGCTGGAGGCGGCGATCGCGGTGCACTGCGTCAACAACCTCACCGCTATGACCTTCATCCCGTTCAGCGACATGTCGGACCTGTTCGACCGGAGCGCGGGAACCGGGAATGCCCTGATGCTGGTCGACATCGGTTTTCTTCTCGTCGGCGCCTGGGTCGCGCTCCGGTTCACCAAGTCCGAGACGCGGGTGTCCCGCTCCGCCCCCGGGCGGGAGCTGGTCTCTGCCCTCAGGCAACCCCCGCCCCAGCCTCCCGCCGGGCCGTGGGCTCCGCAGGCGCACCCCGCTGCCCAGCCATGGGCATACCCCGGCCCGCCCCACGGTCCGGGTGGTGCGCCGCTCCGGCCCTACGGCCCACCTGTTCCGCCGTATGGCCCGCCGCCTCAGCCACCGGGAGTAGGCGTCCCGGCACCGGCGGCCCCAGGCGGAGCGGATGGTGGCTCTGGGAGGCTGACCCCACCGGTCGCGGCCGGGCCGCCCGGCGAAGCCCCGGGGTCTGCCCGGGGATAGGCCGCGCTTCGCGGGAGGGTGGCGTGGTGCGCGACCACGTATGATTGCGCGCCATGACGATCACCACGCCCGAGTCGCTGTTCGCGCGGCTGGAACCGTTGCTCGCCAGCGTGAGCAAACCGATCCAGTACGTCGGCGGCGAACACAACTCCGTCGTGAAGGATTGGGACAGCGTCGACGTGCGCTGGTGCCTCATGTACCCCGATGCCTACGAGGTCGGACAGCCGAACCAGGGCGTCGCCATCCTGTACGAGATCCTCAACGAGACCGACTGGATTCTGGCCGAGCGCACCTACTCCGTGTGGCCGGATATGGAAGAGCAGCTGCGCAGCCACGACCTGCCGCAATTCACCCTGGACGCCCACCGCCCGGTCGGAGCCTTCGACGTGCTGGGGGTGTCGTTCTCCACCGAGCTCGGCTACACGAACCTGCTGAACGCCATCGACCTGGCTGGCCTCCCGCTGCACGCCAGCGACCGCCGCGAGGAGGACCCCCTGGTGCTGGCTGGCGGGCACGCCGCCTTCAACCCAGAACCGATCGCCGACTTCATCGACGCCGCGGTGCTCGGCGACGGGGAGGAGGCCGCGCTGATGATCTCGGAGCAGATCCGGGAGTGGAAACGGGCGGGTCGCCCGGGCGGACGCGACGGTCTGCTGCTGGGCCTGGCCGAAACCGAGGCCGTGTACGTGCCGAAGTTCTACGACGTGACCTACCTGCCCGACGGACGAATCCAGCGGGTCGCCCCGAACCAGCCGAGCGTGCCCTTCCAGGTCCGCAAGCACACCCTCATGAACCTGGACGAGTGGCCTTACCCGGCCAAACCGCTCGTCCCGCTGGCCGAGACCGTGCACGAACGCTATTCGGTCGAGATCTTCCGCGGCTGCACCAGGGGCTGCCGGTTCTGCCAGGCGGGCATGATTACCCGCCCCGTGCGGGAACGCAACATCGAGACCATCGGCAAGATGGTCGCCTCGGGGCTGGCAGCGACCGGCCTGGAGGAGGTCGGGCTGCTCAGCCTGTCCAGCGCCGACCATTCCGAGATCGCCGAGGTGACCCGGCAGCTCGCCGACCGCTACGAGGGGTCGAAGGTGTCGCTGTCGCTGCCCAGCACCCGGGTGGACGCGTTCAACATCGACCTCGCCAACGAGCTCAGCCGCAACGGGCGCCGCTCCGGGCTCACCTTCGCCCCCGAGGGCGGCTCGGAGCGGATGCGCAAGGTCATCAACAAGATGGTCAGCGAAGACGACCTCATCAACACGGTCGCGACGGCCTTCGGCAACGGGTGGCGCCAGGTGAAGCTGTACTTCATGTGCGGGCTGCCGACCGAGACCGACGAGGACGTGCTGCAGATCGCCGATCTTGCCGCCCGGGTGATCGAGACCGGGCGGCAGGCCTCCGGCCGCCGGGACATCCGCTGCACCGTCAGCATCGGCGGCTTCGTCCCGAAGGCCCACACCCCGTTCCAGTGGGCGGCACAGGCGTCCCCCGAGACCATCGACGACCGGCTATTCAAACTGCGCGACAAGATCCGCGCGGACCGCAACTACGGCAAATCCATCGGGTTGCGCTACCACGACGGCAAACCGGGCCAGATCGAGGGGCTGTTGAGCCGGGGCGACCGCCGGGTCGGGCGGGTCATCGAACGGGTCTGGCGCGAGGGCGGCAAGTTTGACGGGTGGAGCGAGCATTTCAGCTACGAGCGCTGGGTCGAGGCGTGCGAGGCCGAGCTGCTCCCGCTCGGGGTCAGCCTGGACTGGTACACCACCCGCGAACGCGACTACGACGAGGTGCTGCCCTGGGACCACCTGGACGCCGGGCTCGACCGGGACTGGCTGTGGGACGACTGGCAGGACGCCCTCGATGAACGCGAGATTGAGGACTGCCGCTGGTCGCCGTGCTACGACTGCGGGGTGTGCCCGCAGATGAACACCGAGATCCAGGTCGGCCCGACCGGGCTGACGCTGCTGCCGATGCCGACGGTGCGCCCCGACCTCGGCTGAGCCTCACCCGGGGGTGTGGCCTGGGCCCCGGCACGTGGGGCGCAGGGGCACGCTTCGGGCCGTCGCCACACCCGGGGAGGCGCTCACCGCTGGGTCGGCTAGGCGTGGTTGGCGAGGGGCCTGCCGTCACTGGGGCACGCCGCCCCAGGCGAGGAGGTGCGGCCCGGTCTCCTTGACGCAGGGGGCACCGCCGAGGCGCTCGGCGGCCAGCAGGGCCGCCCGGTGGAGTTCCCCATCGCCTGGAGCGAGGTGCTCCAGCGCGAGTCCGAGTGGACCCTCGACGCAGACCGACTCCACGCTACTGAGCCCAGCATCGGCGAGTTCGCTTTCGAGTTCCGCGGTGGTGTGCAGGTGGGCGATGGGGAAGGGACCGGAGGCGTCCCAGTCGCCGGTGTTGATGAGGCCGAGGATGCGTTCATCGGCGGCCTCGGGAACCGGGCGCAGCATCCCGTCGGCGAGCGCGCTGAACCTGCTGATCCCGGCGGCGAACACCAGCCCTCCGGGACGCACGACGCGCACGGCCTCGCGGAGCGCCCGCAACCGGTCGGAGCGGGAACGCAGGTGGTACAGCGGGCCGAACAGCAGCGCGACATCGAAGGAGCACGCATCGAACCTCAGGTCGCGGGCGTCGCCGGTCTCGGCGGCGAAGGAGCCGATCGCCGATGCCTGCGCCACCTGGGTGGGGACCGGATCGATCAGCACCACCTCGTGCCCGTCGGCGGCCAGCCAGGTGGCGTGGATTCCGGTCGCCCCGCCGATGTCGATGATGCGGCTCGACGGCGCGATGCGGGCGCGCAGCAGCGACTGCGTCCGCTCAAACTCGACCGCCCCGGCCGCGCTGAGGCTCGTCAGCCGGGCTCCCTCGTCCGCGTCGCGATAGAACCGCTGGACCGCCTCGTCGATCCCTGACTGATCCATCGGCTCAGGATACGAGGTATCCGGCCCAGCAAGGCCATTATTTGGATAGCGTTGGCCTTGGCTGGTGCTCGGTGGGCACACCGGCGACGGTGCTCCCACGGGCGCGGACCACGGTGACGGCTCCGTCGTGAAAGGCCCCGGACATGGACGACAGCACCCTGCTCGATCTGCGGTTCGACCGCTACGGTGCCCGCCTCAGGGACAGCCTGCGCGCTGTCTATGGGGAGCGGGCCGACGAGACCTATGACAGAGCGTGCGGGATCATCGCGGCGGCGGCCGCCGCGCGACCCGAGGACCTGAAGCGGCTGGACGAGGCCCGGCTGCTCAGGCCCGACTGGTTACAGGACGCCTCGATGATCGGGTATGTCGCCTACACCGAGCGGTTCTCCGGGACCCTGCGGGGGATCGCCGATCGGCTGGACTACCTCGAAGACCTCGGCGTGACCTACCTGCACCTGATGCCGTTGCTGCAACCGCGCGACGGCGATTCCGACGGTGGGTACGCGGTTCAGGACTACCGTGCCGTTCGTCCCGATCTCGGAACCATGGACGACCTCGCCTGGATCGCCGCCCAGTTGCGTGCGCGCGGCATCAGCCTGGTGGTCGACCTCGTCCTCAACCACGTCGCCCGGGAACACGCCTGGGCGCGGCGGGCCAGGGCCGGGGAGGCGAAGTACCGGAACTACTTCTACATCTACGACGATCGCGGCGAACCGGACCGCTACGAGAGCAGCCTCCCCGAGGTCTTCCCCGACTTCGCCCCCGGCAATTTCACCTGGGACGAGGAAACCCACGGGTGGGTCTGGACGACCTTCAACTCCTTCCAGTGGGACGTCAACTGGTCCAACCCGGATGTCTTCTGTGAGTACCTGGAGATCATCTGCCACCTCGCCAACCACGGTGCCGAGGTCATCCGCCTCGACGCCATCGCGTTCATCTGGAAACGGCTCGGCACCAACTGCCAGGGTCAGCCCGAGGTGCATCACCTGACAGCCGCGTTGCGCGCGGCGCTGCGGATCGCGGCACCGGCGGTCGCGTTCAAAGCGGAGGCCATCGTCGGGCCGGAGGAACTGCTGCCCTACCTCGGCCAGGGCAGCAACTACGGCCTGCTCTCGGACATGGCCTACCACAACAGCCTCATGGTGCAGCTGTGGAGTTCGCTGGCGAGCCGCGATACCAGGCTGTTCGAGGTGGCGCTGAACGCCTTCGCGCCGAAGCCACCGAACACCACCTGGGCCACCTACGTGCGGTGTCACGACGACATCGGGTGGGCGGTCTCGGACGCCGACGCGGCGCGTGCACATCTCAACGGGGCGGCCCACCGCAGCTTCCTGTCGGACTTCTACGCGGGAGTGTTTCCCGGCTCCTTCGCCGAGGGGCTCGTCTTCCAGTACAACCCGGCGACCAATGACCGGCGGATCAGTGGCTCGGCGGCCAGCCTCGCGGGGTTCGATTCCGCGCTGCACGCCGGGGACACCTGGCGCACCGAGGAGGCGATTGGGCGGCTGTTGCTGCTGTATGCGGTGATCCTCGGCTTCGGCGGCGTCCCGCTGCTCTACATGGGGGACGAGATCGGCTTGGGCAACGACCTCGCCTACGCCGAGGACCCAGCCCACGCCGCCGACAACCGGTGGGCGCACAGGCCGGTGATGGACTGGGCCGCAGCCGCGAAGGCCCGGGCCCGCCCCGACACCCCCAGGGGACGGATTCTGGCTGGCCTGCGGCGGACCATCGAGGTGCGCAAGAGTCTGCCGCACCTGCACGCCGGCGTCGAGGCCAAGGTCGTGCCCAGCCCCGACCCGAGGCTGCTGGTGCTGTGCCGCCACCACCCCCTCGGCAACCTGGTCCAGGTGTACAACTTCAGCGAGGGCCCGGCCTACCTGCTCGGGGACATCCTGCGGGAGCGGCTGGGCCAGGAGGCGATCGAGGCGCTGAGCGGTTACGAATACTCGCTACGACCGCAGAGCATCCTCATCGCCCCTTACCAGGCGCTGTGGCTGCTGTCCAAGTAAGGCTAGGCGGGGTACTGGAGCGGTTGGAATAGCACGGCCACCGTCCGGGCGGGCACGCTCAGCACGGTCGTGAACGGGTCCCAGGCGGTCTGCCTGACCACGTCGTCGGCGCCTCGTGCCTGGACCCCGGACAGCGCGAACTCCCGCCCGTACAGCTCGGGAACCACCTGGCTGATCGGCAGCGGGCTGGCGTTGAAGGCGACGAGGACACCGTCGAGGTCCGGGTCGATGTCGACATCGGTGTAGTCGTCGATGAGCATGAGCAGCAGGCCCGGTTGGGCGTCGAGCCCGGACGCGGGGAAGGACACCCGCTCCTTGATGAGGGCGGCGCTGCC
>JAUMWV010000011.1:0-17523 GCA_030529455.1 Propionibacteriaceae bacterium
GGTTCCGCCGGCGGCGGTTTCTCCGGCGGTGGCGTCGGGGGCGGTGGGGGCGGCCGCTGGTAGTCGCGGCTAGATCGCGGGAGGGCTCAGAGTCCGCCGATGCCGATGTAGACGGTCTCCAGGTACTCCTCGATCCCTTCCGCGCCACCCTCGCGTCCCAGACCGGACTGCTTGAGCCCGCCGAATGGTGCGGCGGGGTTCGAGATCACGCCGGAGTTCGCGGCGACCATGCCCGAATCCAGCCTCTCGACGACCCTCATCATGCGCGCGAAATCGGCGGTGAAGCAGTAGGACATCAGCCCGAACTCCGAATCGTTGGCCAGCCGGAGCGCCTCCTCCTCGGTCTCGAAGACCGTGATCGGAGCCACCGGGCCGAAAATCTCCTCGCGCATGATCGCGGCGCCGGGGCTGACATCGGCCAGCACGGTCGGCGGGTAGAAGAATCCCTCGCCGCCTGGCAGCACCCCTCCGGTCAGGACGCGGGCCCCGCCGGCCTGGGCGCCGACGACGAGGCCGTGCATCCGCTCCCGGGCGGCCGCGTCGATCACCGGCCCGAGCACGTTGCCGTCCTCGTAGCCGGGACCCACGGCCAACTGGGAGGCCTCCTGGGCCAGCCGGGAGGCGAACTCCCCGGCGATGTCGCGGTGCACGATGAACCGGTTCGCCGCGGTGCACGCCTGCCCGATGTTGCGGAACTTCGCGGCCATGGCCCCGGCGACCGCCGCGTCCAGGTCGGCGTCCGGGAACACGACGAAGGGCGCGTTGCCGCCGAGCTCCATGGAGGTCCGCAGCACCCGGGCAGCCGCGGCCGACAGCAGCGTCCGGCCGACCTCGGTCGAGCCGGTGAAGGACAGCTTGCGCAGCCGGGGGTCGGCGAGCAGGGGGCCGGTCACGGCTCCCGCCGACGTCGTCGGGATCACGTTCAGCACGCCCGGCGGCAGCCCGGCTTCTGCCATGACCTGGGCGAACAACAGCGTCGTCAGCGGGGTCGCCGTCGCCGGTTTGATGACGACGCTGCACCCGGCGGCCAGCGCGGGACCGGCCTTGCGGGTGGCCATCGCCAGCGGGAAGTTCCACGGCGTGATGAGCAGGCAGGGCCCGACCGGGCGGGTCGTCACCAGGATGCGCTGCTTGCCGTCGGGGGCGGGCGCGTAGCCGCCCCGGATCTGGCAGGCCTGTTCGGAGAACCAGCGCAGGAACTCGGCGCCGTAGGCGACCTCGCCGCGGGCCTCGGGCAGCGCCTTGCCCATCTCTAGGCACATCAGCAGGGCGAAATCGTCGGCGCGGGCCATGATCGCCTCGAAACCGGCCCGCAGCAGCTCCGCCCGCTCCCGTGGGGCGGTGCGTGCCCAGGCGTCCTGGGCTTCGGCGGCCGCGCCCAGCGCTGCCAGGCCGTCCTCTGGGGTCGCGGAGGCCACCGTGGTGAGGGGCTGGCCGGTAGCCGGGTTGACGACCTCGAAGCGTTCGCCGGTGCCGCCCTCTCGCCACTGCCCGCCGATGTAGCAGCCGGTCGGGATGCGTGCCAGCAGGTCGCTGATGCGCTGTCTCGTCATGTCATCACTCCTCGAACCTCGTTCTGCCCCGCTCACCGCTTCGGGCGGGTAGCGGTGGCCCACCCGAAGCCGGTTGTCTGGCTTCCAGGAAGAACCTATCGCCCTGGCCCGGCGGTGCCGGGAGCGGACCCTCTGATAACCTGCAGGAGTCGGTGGCACCACAAGGGTGCAAGGGAATCCGGTGAGAATCCGGAACTGACGCGCAGCGGTAAAAGGGACCGACTCGGCACGCGGCCACTGGGAATCCTGGGAAGGCGCCGGGGAGGGACGAACTTGAGTCCGAAGACCTGCCGACATTCGTCCATAGCCCCGCGACCGGGCCCGAATGGGAAGAGTCCGATGCGTCGTATGTCTATTCATGTCGCCAGGCGCCCCGTCCTCGCCCGTGCTCCAGCCGCTACGGGGACGAGCGGCACCGGCACGGGGGCGGGCATTCGCCTGGCCTATGGAGCCACCACGGTGGCCGAGCAGGCAGCCACGCTCTAGGTAGCCGCTCGGCGGGTGGCCGGGGCGGTGTTGCTCGCTCTCGCCCTGGCCACCCTAATTAGTCATTAGTCGGTATCCCCGGCCTGAGCCGGGGCGCAGCGCGCCGCGGGTGCCGCTCCGCCTGCCCGCGCCGCAACGAGGCCGCCGCGCGTAGCGCCCGGCGGCCAGCCTATGGAGGACGCCAATGATTACGCTGTTCGTCACGATCACCCTGGCCGATGCCGGGTACTGGCCACAGCTCAACCAGCGAGCGCGCGAGCTGGGGGCCTACGCCGCGGTGCTGCAGGGGGAGGGCCCGGGGCTGGTCGATCAGCTGGACGCGCTGGCCGGGCTCGGCCACCGCGACATCCTGCTGGCCGGGGTCACCCTGGGCGAGACGGGCGTCCCCGCCTCCTGGGTGGGCCACGTCGGCCGGTGGTGGCGCGCCACGAGGGGCCTCGACGTGACCGTGCGGACGCTGCCGCGTGCCCTGCGGGCGCTTCCGGAGGAACTACCGGTACCAGCCGGGCGCGCGCTGCGCTCCGACGAGTCGGTCCTGACCAACGACTCCTGGGAGGAGGCCCCGGCGGCCGCCTGCCACCTGCTGGTGTGCCGGGGGCCGCGCTGCTCGGCGAAAGGGGGCGAGAAAGTAGCTGAGCTGCTCGGCGCCGAGCTGCACCGGCGCGGGCTGCTCGACGACGGGGTGCTCGTCACCCAGACCGGCTGCCTCTACCCGTGCAACCAGGCGCCGGTCGTCACGATCCAGCCCGGCATGGAATGGGTCGGCCCGGTCACCCCGGAGCGGGTGAGCGGCCTGGTCGATGACCTCGCGCTCCGCTGCGCACAACCGGTCCAGCGCGCCCGGACCACGCCACTGCGGGACTAGGCGTACCCGCCCCGGGTGCGGCAGCCGGGCCGCCCGGTGGCCGGAGAAAGCGGTGGGGGCGAGGCCGCCAGCCCCGCCCCCACCGGAATGCGTCCTCAGAGCGCCTTGACCGAGTTGACCACCTTGGTCAGGGAGTCCTTGGCGTCGCCGAACAGCAGCATGGTCTTCGGGTCGTACAGCAACTCGTTCTCGATGCCCGCGAAGCCCGGGCGCATGGAACGCTTGAGGAAGACGACCTGCTGGGCCTGCTGCACCTCCAGGATCGGCATGCCGTAGATCGGTGCGGACTTGTCGGTCTTGGCCGCCGGGTTGACCACGTCGTTCGCGCCGACCACCAGCACGACATCGGTCGAGGAGAACTCCGGGTTGACGTCGTCCATTTCCTTTAGCACCTCGTAGGGCACATCGGCCTCGGCCAGCAACACGTTCATGTGCCCCGGCATGCGTCCGGCGACGGGGTGGATGCCGTAGAGCACCTCGACGCCGCGGCTCTCCAGCAGCTCGGCCAGCTCGCGGATCGTGTGCTGGGCCTGCGCCACCGCGAGACCGTAGCCGGGGACGAAGACCACCTTGTTGGCGTAGTTCAGCATGATCGCCACGTCGTCGGGTCCGCCCGAACGCACCGGACGCTGCTCCCCGGCGCCGCCACCAGCGGCGGCCTTGGCCTTGAACGCGCCGAACAGCGTCGAGGTGAGCGAACGCCCCATCGCCTCGGCCATGAGCCGGGTCAAGATGGTGCCGGAGGCGCCGACGAGCGTGCCCGCGACCAGCAGCAGCACGTTGTCGAGCACGTAACCCGAGGCGGCCACCGTCAGGCCCGTGAAGGCGTTCAGCAGCGAGATGACGATCGGGACGTCCGCGCCGCCCACCGGCAGCACGAACAGGACGCCGACGAGCAGCGCGACGGCCATCAGCGCGATCAGCAGCCACAGCGGAGGCGTGCCGCCGACAGCCGTGACGACGACGCCAACGGCCAGGCCGAACCCGGCGACGAGCGCGGCACCGAAGAGGTACTGCCCGCCGGGGAACACCACCGGGCGGGTGGTCATGAGTTCCTGCAGCTTGCAGAAGGTGACGATCGAGCCCGCGAACGACACTCCACCGATCAGCATGGTGAAGGCCGAGGCGATCGCGGCGTCCACGCTCACCTGCGTGCCGTGCACCTCAAGGAAGGCCACCAGCATCGCCGCACCGCCGCCGACGCCGTTGAACAGCGCCACCAGTTGGGGCATCTGGGTCATGTGGACCTTGCGGGCGGCGGGGACACCGATCGCGGTGCCGACCGCGACCGCGATCGCGATCCAGAGCTGGTTGCTCCAGGTGCCGCCATGCGGCAGCGGGGACAGCACGCCCACCACGACAGCGATCACCGCACCGGCCACGCCGATGAGGTTGCCCCGGCGGGCGGTGCCCGGGGCCGACATGCCTTTCAGCGCGAGGATGAAGCAGACTGCCGCGACGAGGTAGCCCAGATAGGTCGCCCATTCGGGAAGGAGATTCACTTCGCCTCTCCTTCCTTGGCGGCCTTGCGTCCCTTGAACATCTCCAGCATCCGGTCAGTAACCACGAAACCGCCGACGAGGTTGATGGTGGCCAGCACGGTCGCGACGAGCCCGATGATGAGGATGCCCGTCGATTCGGCCTTGGCCGTCACGATGATCGCCCCCACGAGGATGATGCCGTGGATGGCGTTGGCGCCACTCATCAGCGGGGTGTGCAGGGTGCTGGAGACCTTTGATACCACCTCGAAACCGACGAAGACCGCCAGCACGAAAATGGTGAGCAGTGCCATGGAGCTCACTTGGCATCACCTTCCAGGAGGGCAGCCGTCGGGGCGTGCCGGACCGTTCCATCATGGGTGAGGCAGGCGCCGTCTAGCACCTCGTCCTCCAGATCGAGGGTAAACACCCCATCCTTGGCGCCCAGCGCCAGCAGGTTGAAGATGTTCTTGGCATACAGCTTGGAGGCATCGACCGGCATGGTCGAGGCGGCGTCCTTCATCCCGACGATCGTGATCCCGCCAGCGGTGAGCACGTCCTCGCCGGGCACGGACCCCTCGACGTTGCCGCCGTTCTCGGCCAGCAGATCGACCACGACGCTGCCGGGCTTCATCGCGGCCAGCATCGCCGCGGTCACCAGCCGGGGGGCGGGGCGTCCCGGCACCCCAGCGGTCGTGATGACGATGTCGGACTTCGCCAGGTAGGGGGTCAGCAGTTCCTGCTGCCTGGCCGCCGAATCGGCACCCAGTTCCTTGGCGTATCCGCCGGAGGCGTCGCCCGATTCGAGGCTCAGGTCGATGAACGTGCCGCCCATCGAGCGGACCTCGTCGGCGGAGGCCGAGCGGATGTCGTTGGCGCTCACCTGGGCGCCGAGCCGCTTGGCGGTGGCGATGGCCTGGAGCCCCGCGACGCCCGCACCGAGCACCAGCACCTTCGCCGGGGGCACGGTTCCGGCGGCCGTCATGAACAGCGGGAAGAACCGGGGCAGCCTCATCGCGGCTTCGAGGACGCAGCGGTAGCCCGACACCAGCGCCTGCGAGGTCAAGGCGTCCATCGACTGGGCGCGGGAGATGCGGGGGACCAGCTCCATGGCCAGCGAGGTGATCCGGCCGTCGCGCAGCGCGCGGGCCGCATTGACGTCCCCGGTGGCGAAACCGACCGTGACGGCGCCGGGCTTGAGGGCCGCGATGCGTTCCGGGCTCAGCGGCCGGACGTGCAGGACGATGTCGGCGGCGGCGAGGTCGGCGGCGCCGACGTCAGCTCCCGCGTCCCGGTAGGCGTCGTCGGTCAGGAGCGCATGCGCCCCGGCGTCCGGTTCGACCATCACCCGGAATCCGCGCGCAACGAGATCCTTGACGGTGTCAGGTGTCGCGGCAACCCGGTGTTCACCTGGGATCGGCTCCCGCGGCACCACGATCAGTTGAGGTGCGTTATCGGTCATGTCTTCTTCCTCGAGGGACCACTAAGGGACATGATTCACTACTTCGTGTAGTTGACCCAAATCAGGGTCCGCCTTATGAACACCACCGTGGATGTGCTCCCTGTCGGCGGTAAGGAGCGCGGATTGATCGCTGGGATCGACTTATACTGGGGCTCGATCGGCTGGTTTGCGAACTGTTGGGGGACGTGTTGACTGAACGACCAGACACGGGTGCAGCGGAAGCTGCGGGGATGGGGAAGCCCCCAGCGGCCACGGCGGCACCCGCGGGGAAGGCCAGGCGCCGGACCGGGCGAGTGCTCGGCCTGTCGCTGGGCGTGCTGACCGCGGCTGTCGGCATCCTCTACGGGGTGGCCTGGGCCGCTGCTGGGGACAAGGTCCCGCAGGGCACGGTGGTGCAGGGAATCGACTTGACCGGGCTCAGCCCGGAGCAGGCCCGCGAACGCCTGGAAAGCGAGCTGTCGGCTCGCGCGGCAGCGGGCATCACCCTGGCCGACGGCGGACGCAGCGTCCAGCTGACGCCGCAGGAGGCTGGTCTCGGGATCGACTACGAGGCGACCATGAAGCGGGTCGGTGGCCGCACCTTCAACCCGGCCGACATCTGGCGGACGCTGTTCGGTGGCGGCGAGGTCGCCATCGCCGTGGACATCGACGAGGCCAAGCTGCGCGCTGCGCTGGAGGCGGCCGCCCCCACGTTTGCGTCCGAGGCGAAGCCCGCGGCCGTCGCCTATGACGGCATCGAGGTCGTCCGGACCGAATCGTCTCCCCAGAGCGCGCTGAAGGTCGAGGAGACCATCGCCGTGGTCAAGGAAGGGTGGCAGAACCTGCACGGCAGCGTGGTGCCAGCGCTGGAGAAAACCGAACCCTCCATCACCACGGCGGACGCGGACGCCATCATCGAGAGTTACGCCAAACCCGCCGTCTCGGGCCCGGTGGAGGCCGTCACCGGACACGGCACGGTCACCATCACCCCGCAGATGATCGCCGGAGCCACCACGTTCAGCGAGGAGGGCGGCGAACTGGTGCCCAAGACGTCGCCGGAGAAACTGCTCGAACTCATGAAACCGGCGATCGACGAACTGAAGCTGCCCGAGGCCAAGGACGCCTCGTTCACGTTTACCGGCGGGCGACCGACGATCGTCCCGTCCTCGGACGGGCTGGGATTCAGCGCCGAAACCATCTCGTCGGCGATCCTCCCGCTCATCACGAAAACCACCGAACGCAAGGCCGAGGTGGAGCTGTCGAAGACGCCGCCATCCTTCACCACCGACGATGCCGAGAAACTCGGGATCAAGGAGGTGACTGGCGAGTTCACCACCTATTTCCCAGACACCGCCTACCGCAACAACAATCTCCCCAAGGCGGCCGCGGCGCTGAACGGCACGGTCATCAAACCCGGTGAGACGTTCAGCTTCAACAAGGTGGTGGGGCAGCGAACCGCCGCGCGTGGCTACATGGCGGGCGGTGCGATCTGCGGCGGCAACAAGATCTGCCAGCAGCTCGGTGGTGGGGTCTCCCAGGTCGCCACGACCACGTACAACGCCTTCTTCTTCTCTGGGCTCAAGCACATCACCCACCAGCCCCACACGCTCTACTTCGACCGCTACCCGGCTGGCCGGGAGGCGACGATCGACTGGGGACGCATCGACGTCTCCTTCCACAACGACTCCCCCTATGGCGTCTACATCCAGGGAATCGGCGTGCCCGGTTCCCGGGGGAACAAGGGCTCGGTGACGATCCGGGTCTGGTCCACCAAGGAGTACGACGTCAAATCGAGTGCGCTGGTGCGGTCCAACTACACCGGCTACCGGACGGTGGTCTCGACCGCGGCCGACTGCAAGGCGCAGTCCGGTCAGGGCGGGTTCGACGTCAACTACAAGCGCCTGTGGTACAAGGGCGGGAAACTGGTCAAAGAAGAGCCCTATTTCTGGCGGTACGGCAGCGCCGACCAGATCATCTGCCAGTAGGCCCAGGCCCGGGCGGTCCGTGCGCTGCCGCGCGCCGGTGTTGCCCGGGGCACTAGAGTTGGCTCGTAACATCGCGATGAGGAGCTAACCGTGACTTATGTGATCGCACTGCCGTGCGTCGATATCAAAGACCGCGCCTGCGTCGAGGAGTGCCCGGTCGACTGTATCTACGAAGGCAACCGGATGCTGTACATCAACCCGGTGGAGTGCGTCGACTGCGGTGCCTGTGAGCCGGTGTGCCCCGTGGAGGCGATCTATTACGAAGACGATCTGCCCGCGGAGTTCTCCGAGTACTACGACGTCAACTCCGAGTTCTTCAAAGACCTCGGGTCCCCGGGAGGGGCGGCCAAGATGGGCGTGATCGATTCCGACCATCCGGTGGTCGAGGCCTTGCCGCCGCAGGAGGACGCGGGCTGATGAGCGCCCCGGCCGCGCTGCCCGACTTCCCCTGGGACTCGCTGGCGTCCGCGAAGGCGAAGGCTGCTGCCCACCAGGGCGGCCTGGTCGACCTGTCCGTCGGGACGCCGGTGGACCCGACCCCGCCAGCCATCCAGCGCGCGCTAGCCCGACACGCCGACGCGCCGGGCTACCCGACGGTGTGGGGGACGCCCCGGCTGCGCGGGGCGGTGCTGAGCTACCTGACCTTCCGCTGGGGCGCACCGCTGCTCCGGGAGCAGTGCGTCATGCCGGTGGTCGGCACCAAGGAGCTCGTGGCCTGGCTGCCGACGCTGCTCGGTCTTGGCCCAGACGACCTGGTGGTGATCCCGGAGGTCGCCTATCCGACCTACGAGGTCGGGGCCCGGCTCGCCCGCGCGCGCATCGTCAGCTGCGACGACCCGGGCGCGCTGCGGGAGCGCCCGTCACTGATCTGGATCAACTCGCCAGGCAACCCGCACGGCCAGATCTGGTCGGCAGAGCAGACCTCGCGGTGGATCGGTTTCGCCCGGGAGCATGGCGCGCTGCTCGCCTCGGACGAGTGCTACGGCGAGTTCGGGTGGACACGAGAACCGGTCTCGGTGCTGGACGAGCGGCTCTGCGGCGGTGACCCCACGGGGCTGCTGGCCGTCCACTCCCTGTCGAAGCGTTCCAACATGGCCGGGTACCGGGCCGGTTTCGTCGCCGGTGACGCGGGAGTGGTGCAGGATCTCGTCGCGGTGCGCAAGCACGCCGGGATGATGGTTCCGGCCCCGGTGCAGGAGGCGATGGTCGTCGCCCTCGGCGACCAGGGCCACGTCACCGATCAGCGGGAGCGTTACGCGTCCCGGCGGGAGGCGCTGATCCCGGCGCTGGAGGCCGCCGGATTCCGGATCGATCACTCGGAAGGTTCGCTGTACCTGTGGGCCACCCGGGACGAGCCGTGCCGCGACACCATCGACTTCCTGGCCGGGCACGGCATCCTCGCCGCCCCGGGCGACTTCTACGGGCAGCGGGGCGGCCGTCACGTCCGGATCGCTCTCACCGCAACCGACGAACGGGTCGCCGCCGCGGTGGACCGGCTGTCTCCGGCGGTCTAACCGAAGGTGAGGACCGCCACGGTCGCATCGCCCGGCCGCCCCTGCCAGGTGACCGCGCTGCGGTTCCAGCTCGCCCCACCCAGCTGAGCCGAGGAGACCCCAGCCCCGGCCGCGATCGCCAGGTGTGCGGCCGACCACGCGACCTCGGGGGAGGAGGCCTTGACCCGGAGCGTCCGGGCCTCCCCGGTCAGTTCCACCCGGTCACCGAAGGCCCTGCTCAGCAACTCGGTGACCTGTTCCGGTTCGGCGCGCCCCGCGCCCGAGAGCGAACAACCGAAGCTCGCCGGGGTCTCCCCAGTCAGCGCGCTCGCGAGCCTGCGGGCGTTCGGCACGTGCTTGCGGTAGGCCTCCGGGTGGGCAGAGATCTGGATCTTCTGGGCGATGTCGTTGAGGTCGGCGTTGCGCCAGCCGGGGATCTTGACGAGCGCCTCGTAGAACTTGCCGGAGGCATACCAGGGGTCCATGATCTGCTCGACGCTTCCCCAATCCTGGCTCGGCCGCTGCTGGAAGAGCCCGACCGAGTCCAGGTCGCCGTGATCCAGGTTGCGGATGCCGGATTCCTGGTAGGCGGTGGCCAGGGCGATGGAGGAGGCCCGCGGGGCCAGTTCGCGCCGCTGGGCCTCGGCGACGATGATGGCGGCATAGCGGGCCTGCTCCGGGGTCAGGCTCACGCGCTGGCCGGTGACCAGCGCCGCACACTGGTCGGCCAGCGGCAGCACGACCTGATAGCGGCTGACGAACCAGCGCGCGCCGACAACACCGCCGCCGAGCATCAGCGCGGCGACGATCAGCCCGGTGAGGACGCCGCCGCGGCGGCGGGAACGCCTAGTTCGCGTGGAGCGCCGCATTCAGCTCGAAGGATCGGTGTTCCCGGGGGATCGCCCTGACCGCGCCGCTTCGGGAGTCCCGCAGGAACAGCAGATCGGGACGGCCCGACAGCTCCCGGGCCTTGACGACCGAACCGTCGGGCAGGCTCACCTTGGTGCCCGCCGTGACGTAGAGGCCCGCCTCGACGACACAGTTGTCGCCCAGCGAGATACCGATCCCGGCCTGCGCGCCGAGCAGGCAGCCCCGCCCGATCGAGACCACCTCGGTGCCGCCGCCGGACAGCGTCCCCATGATGGAGGCCCCGCCGCCGATGTCCGAACCGTCCCCGACGACCACGCCAGCCGAGATCCGGCCCTCGACCATGGAGGCGCCGAGCGTCCCGGCGTTGAAGTTGACGAATCCCTCGTGCATGACCGTGGTGCCGGGGGCCAGGTGGGCGCCCAGGCGCACCCGGTCGGCGTCGGCGATGCGCACGCCCGACGGGAGGACGTAGTCGACCATCCGCGGGAACTTGTCGATGCCGTAGACCGTGATGGCGCCGCGCATCCCGCGCAAGGTGATCCGCACCTCCTCGAAGCCCTCGACGGCGCAGGGGCCGACGCTGGTCCACACAACATTCGGCAGGGTCGCGAAGATCCCGTCCAGGTTGATGGAGCGTGGCCGGACCAGCCGATGGCTGAGCAGGTGGAGACGCAGGTAGGCGTCGGGCACCGAGGCGGGGGCGGCATCGAGGTCGATCTCGGTCTTGACCAGTTCGATCCGTACACCGCGGTCCCGGTCCTCGGTCTGGGCAGAGATCAGGCGGGCCGGTGCCGGGGCGCCGTCACAGACCCCGAGAACGGGCGCGGGGAACCAGGTGTCGAGGACGCCTGCGCTCGGGTGAATGGTCGCCAGGCCCCATCCCCAGGCGGTGCGGGAAGCTTCAGTCATGGCCACACTCTACAAATAGACGCAACTCCTCGCGCCATGCCCAGGGCCGGGACGCCCGCGGCGCCGGATCAGCCGGGCCGGTTCAGGCGACCTGAGCGGCCGACTCGCTCGGCAGCGGCGGCGGGGTATCGCCAACGCGGCCCGCGCTGAGCTTGTCGATGATCGCCGCGATCGCGCCGTCGCCGGTCACGTTGGTCGCGGTGCCGAAGCTATCGATCGCGATATAGGTGGCGATCATGAGACCAACCTGGGGTTCGGTGAAACCGAGCATGGACGACAGCAGGCCCGCCGCCGCCATGATGGCCCCACCCGGCACCCCGGGGGCCGCGACCATGGTGATCCCGAGCATCAGCACGAAACCGATCATGAGGCCCACGTTGATCTGGATACCGGAGATCACCATGATCGCGATGGCGAAGGAGGTGATCTTCAGCGTCGAACCCGCCAGGTGCACGGTCGCGCACAGGGGGATCACGAAGGAGGCGACCGGTTCGCTGACCCCCATCTTGATGGTCTGGCGCAGGGTGACCGGGATCGTCGCGGCCGACGAGGAGGTGCCCAGAGCGGTCGCGTAGGCGGGCATCATGTGGCGCAGCATGCGAAGCGGGTTGCGTTTGGTGAGCGCGCCCGCGATGGCGTACTGGACAAGCAGCAGCAGCACGGTCAGCACGAACACGATCACGACGATCGACAGGAAGGTCCCGATGACCTGGAATACCTGCCCGGCGACGGTCATGTTCAAGATGATGCCGAAGATGTAGAGGGGCAGCAGGGGGATCAGCACGGTGGCGATGACCCGGTTGACGATCTCGCGGAACTCGACGAAGCCCTGGTACAGCGTCGTCCCGTTGGTGATGGTCAGCCCGACTCCGAGCACGAAGGCCAGGATCAAGGCCGACATGACGCCGAGCACCGGTGGCATGTCTACCTTGAAGAACGGCGCCAGGAGGGCCTCGTCCGGATTCGCGGCCTCACCGGCGGTCTGCGTGCCGAGGAGAGCCGGGAAGGTGAGCATGCCCGTGACCAGGGCCAGCGCACCGGCGAACATCGTGGAGACGTAGGCCAGCGCCGCGGTGATCGCCAGCCACTTGCCCGCGCCCCGGCCGAGCTGGGCGATTGCCGGAGTGATGAGCCCCACGATGATGAGCGGGATCATGAACCCGAGGAATTGCGAGAAGACGTAGTTGAACGTCACGAACACCTGGGTCAGCCAGTTGGGGAACACGAACCCCAGGCCGACGCCGAGCACGATAGCGATCGCGATCCGGGTCAGCAGGCTAATCCTGATTCTTCCTTTACCCATCGCGGGTTTCCTTTCCTTGAGTGCCGGAGGCGCGTCAGGGAGAGGGTAGCGCCCACGGGCTGCCCGGGCACGGTGACCCGCAACGGTCTCATCTTACGGGCGCTGGCCCGGGAGCGGCGGTTCCGGACGTGGCACGGGCCCGGCCGGGCGCCGCCTCGGGTTCGGGGATACCCGTGGAGGCGCATCGGGGGTAGTCTGTGCCGACATGGGGCTTGATCTGGAAGGCGATCTCGTCGCGCTGCTGCGCGCGATCACCGACATCGAATCCGTCAGCGGCAACGAGGCCAGGCTCGCCAGCGAGGTGGAGGCGGCGCTGGGCGCCTATCCGCACCTCGAGGTGTCCCGTCACGGCAACGCGGTCGTCGCCCGGACCAATCTGGGCCGCGATACCCGGGTGATCGTCGCCGGTCACCTGGACACGGTGCCGGTGGCCGCCAACCTGCCGAGCAGCCTACGGACCGTCGAGGGCGAAGAGCGGGTCTATGGCCGCGGCACCTGCGACATGAAGGGCGGGGTCGCGGTGCAGCTGCGTGCCGCGGCGACGCTCACCGCGCCGGTTCGCGACGTGACCTGGGTGTTCTACGACAACGAAGAGGTTGACAGCGCACTCAACGGGCTGGGGCGGCTCGCCAGGGAAGCCCCCGGGTTGCTCGCCGGCGACTTCGCCGTGCTGGGTGAACCGACCGGAGCCATGATTGAGGGCGGCTGCCAGGGGACGGTGCGGTTCCACGTCATCACCCGGGGCAAGGCCGCCCACAGCGCCCGGTCCTGGCTGGGCGACAACGCGATCCACCGCGTGGCGGAGGTACTGGACCGGATCGGCGGTTTTGAGGCGCGCGAGATCGAGGTGGATGGCCTCACCTACCGCGAGGGCCTCAATGCGGTAGAGATCGCCGGGGGCATCGCTGGCAACGTGATCCCGGACGCCTGCCTGGTCCACATCAACTACCGGTTCGCCCCCGACAAGAGCCTCGACGAGGCGATCGGCTCAATGAGGGAGCTCTTCGCCGGGTTCGAGGTGGAACTGGCCGACGCCGCCGCGGCCGCGCGTCCGGGGCTGCATCACCCGGTGGCGGCCGATTTCGTGGCCGCAGCTGGCGGCCAGGCCCGCGCCAAGTACGGCTGGACCGATGTCGCCCGGTTCGCCGAGCTCGGCATTCCAGCAGTGAATTTCGGCCCGGCGGACCCGGGCAAGGCACACACCGACGACGAGTTCTGCCCGGTCGCCGACCTGTATCGCTGTTACGAGGTGATCCGGCGGTGGCTCGGTGGAGAGGACAACCTATGAACGAGAAGATCAAGCAGATCATCCAGGGCGCGGTCATCCGCAGGCGAGACCAGCTGCCGGTCAAGACCAAGGACCAGGAACTGCTGGAGAGCACCAACGGCTGGCAGAAGCTCGACCCCTGGCGGGTCCTGCGGATTCAGGCGGAGTTCACTGAGGGCTTCGATACGCTGGCCGGTCTCGGCCCTGCGATCAGCATCTTCGGCTCGGCGCGCACGAAACCGGACCACCCGATGTACGCCTCGGCGATAGAGATCGCGAAAGGACTCGTCAGCGCGGGGTATACGGTCATCACTGGCGGTGGCCCCGGGATCATGGAGGCGGGCAACCGGGGCGCGGTCGAGGCGGGCGGCACCTCGGTCGGGTTGGGCATCGAGCTGCCCTTTGAGCAGGGCATGAACGACTACGTCTCGCTGGGCATCAACCACCGCTACTTCTTCGTCCGCAAGACCATGTTCCTCAAGTACTCGCAGGGTTTCATCGTGCTGCCCGGCGGGTTCGGCACCTTCGATGAGCTGTTCGAGTCGCTGACGTTGATCCAGACCGGGAAGGTCACCCACTTCCCGGTGGTGCTGTTCGGGTCGAGTTACTGGGGCGGCCTCGTGGACTGGCTGCGGGAACAGGCTGTCGGCAACGGGTGCATCAGCCCACACGACCTTGACCTGGTGCTCGTCACCGACTCGGTCGAGGAAGCGGTCGCCGCGATGGGGTCCCCCACGCGATGACCTGGCTGCTGATCGGTGCCGCACTGGTCGTGTTCGGTTTCGCCGCGGTCGCGGGGTCCGGGCGGCTGGGGGAGATGCCCGACCCGGTGGACGACCTGTTCGCCGGATACCTCCCCGAGGAGCTGAACCCCGACACGGTCGGCCAGGTACGGTTCGGGACCGCGGCCAGGGGATACGACCGGAGCGCGGTGGATGCGGCGTTGCGGGAGGCGTTTTCGGCCACCGAACCGCCCCAGTTCAAGGTCGTGAGGCGGGGATACCGCATCGAGCAAGTCGACGCGGTCTTCGACCGAGTTGACCAGATGCGGAATAATGGTGGTGAACTCGTCCACGATGAAATGAGGGATAGCAATGGCAGCGATGAAGCCACGTACCGGTGACGGGCCGATGGAGGTCACCAAGGAAGGCCGAGGCATCGTGATGCGCGTCCCGGTCGACGGCGGGGGTCGGCTGGTCGTCGAGATGAACGCCGCCGAGGCCACTGCGCTGCTTGAGGAGCTCAAGGGCGTGGTCGGCTGATCCGCCCAGACCACTTCAGATCTAGCAGGTGCCCCGGACCGAGAGGAACCGGGGCACCTGCTTGTGTGGCTCAGCGCGCGGCGCGGCGGGCGATCGCGTCCTGGTAGACGGCGACGGTGTCCTGGGCGATCTTCTCCCAGGAGAAATGGTCGATGCAGCGCTGGCGTCCGGCCTCGCCGAACCGGCACGCCATCCCCGGGTCGCGGGTGAGCCGGTTGACCTTCTCGGCGAAGGACGCCTCGAAATCGGCGACATAGCCCGGGTCGCTGGCGCGTTTCGGGTCGTAGGGGACCAGCAGCCCCGTCTCGCCGTCCACGACGACCTCGGGGATGCCACCCACGGCGCTCGCGACCACCGCGGTCTGCGTGGCCATGGCCTCCAGGTTGACGATGCCGAGGGGTTCGTACACCGAGGGGCAGGCGAACACCGTGGCGTTGCTCATGACCTGGCGGACGTCAGCCCGGGGCAGCATCTCTTGCACCCAGACCACCGGTGCCTCGCGGCGGGACTGGAGCTCAGCGAAGGCCTTCTCGAACTCGACGGCGATCTCGGGGGTGTCCGGGGCCCCAGCCAGCAGGATCAGCTGCGTCTCGGGGTCGAACTGGGACGCGGCGCGGACGAGGTGGATGAGCCCCTTCTGCCGGGTGATCCGCCCCACGAAGACCACCGATGGGGCATCGGTGCGCATGCCGATACGATCCAGCACGTCGGTGCCGTGGTCGGGGAGGAACTCATCGGTGTCGATCCCGTTGAGGACGACGTGCACCTTACCGGGGTCCAGGCTGGGGTAGGCGTCCAGGACATCGGCCCGCATGCCGTTGCTGACCGCGATGATGGCGTCCGCGCCCTCGTAGGCGGTCTTCTCGGCCCAGCTCGACAGCGCGTAGCCGCCGCCGAGCTGTTCGGCCTTCCACGGCCGGTGCGGCTCAAGGGAGTGTGCGCTGATGACATGCGGGATGTCGTGGAACAGCCCGGCCAGGTGCCCGGCGAGGTTGGCATACCAGGTGTGGCTGTGGACCACGTCGACGCTGGGCAGCGCAGCCACCATGGACAGATCAGCGCCGAAGACGCGCAGCGCCGCGTTGGCTCCCGGCGGGAAGTCCTCGGCATGTGCGGTCGCTCCCGGACGCGGTTCGCCCATGCACTGGACGTCGACTTCGATGAACTTGCGCAGCTGGGGCACCAGCTGCGCGACGTGGACGCCGGCACCACCGTAGATGTGCGGCGGGAACTCGCGCGTCAGCAAGGAAACGCTCAGACTCATGCCCCGATCGTCGCACAGTCTTGCCGCGGGCGTGGCAGGGGGGAGCGGTTTCCTGCAAATCGCTGGACCCAAAATGGGCAAACTCCTTGCCGAAGCGCGCCAACGGTCATAGGTTTCAGGTATGGCCAGTCGTCCTAATGTTCTCTCCATCGTCCTCGCCGGCGGCGAAGGCAAGAGGTTGATGCCGCTCACAGCTGATCGCGCCAAGCCTGCGGTCCCCTTTGGAGGCACCTACCGGCTGATTGACTTCGTGCTGTCCAACCTGGCGAACTCCGAGTTGCGTCAGATCGCGGTGCTGACCCAGTACAAGTCGCACTCGCTCGACCGGCACATCTCCGTCACCTGGCGGTTCTCAACCATGCTCGGCAACTTCGTCACGCCGGTACCGGCCCAGCAGCGCACCGGGCCGAAGTGGTACCAGGGCAGCGCCGACGCGATCTTCCAGTCCCTCAACCTGATCCGCGACGCCGACCCCGACTATGTGGTGGTGTTCGGCGCCGACAACATCTACCGCATGGACGTGTCCCAGATGGTGCAGGCGCACATCGACTCGGGGCTCGGCGCGACGGTCGCGGGCATCCGGGTGCCCCGTTCGATCGCCTCGGGGTTCGGCATCATCGACGCCGCGGCCGACGGCCGGATCAAGAGCTTCCTGGAGAAACCGGCAGATCCGCCCGGGCTGGCGGATTCGCCGGAGGAATCGTTCGCGTCCATGGGTAACTACGTGTTCAGCCGTCACGCCCTGGTAGAGGCGCTGCGGGCCGACGCCGAGAACCCCGACGCGCGCCACGACATGGGCGGCGACATCATCCCGTGGTTCACCGAACAGGGCCAGGCTCAGGTGTACGACTTCCGGGACAATGTGGTCCCGGGGAGCAGCGAAAAGGACGCGAACTACTGGCGCGACGTTGGGACCATCGACGCCTACCACGAGGCCCACATGGACCTGGTGAGCGTCGATCCGGAGTTCAACCTGTACAACAAGGCCTGGCCGATCTGGACGAACCATGTGCAGGCTCCGGGAGCGAAGTTCGTGATGCGCGGCACGGCGGAGGATTCCATCGTGACCAATGGCTGCATCATCTCGGGCGGTGACGTGGACCGCACGGTCTTGAGCCCGAACGTCCGCATCGAGAAGTGGGCGAAGGTCGACGAGTCGATCCTCATGGATTCGGTACAGGTCGGCCGTGGCGCCGTGGTGCACCGGGCGATCCTCGACAAGCACGTCATCGTGCCGGACGGGGTGGAGATCGGCGTGAACCACGACCATGACCGTGCCCGCGGCTTCACGGTCTCGGAGGGCGGCGTCACCGTCGTGGGCAAGGACATCGTGATCCCGCCGCACGC